>CALBKR010000370.1 GCA_937896105.1 uncultured Bacteroidales bacterium | reverse complement strand
TATTGGCAAATCCGTCGGTTGGTATTCTCCCACGATGATGCCAACGACATCTTGCAGAACACCTTTATCAAAGCATGGATCAACATCGATTATTTCAGAGGAGATGCGAAAATGTCCACTTGGCTTTACCGCATCGCCTTGAACGAATGCCTGACTTTCTTGAACAAGCAACGGGCTGCCAACCAACTCTCCATCGACGAAGCCGACAAGGAGTTGCTCAACAAGCTGGAAAGTGATACCTACTTCGACGGTGACGATACTCAGAAGATTTTCCTCCAGGCGATTCATACCTTGCCTGAAAAGCAACAGATTGTCTTCAATCTGAAATACTTCAAGGAAATGAAATACGAGGAGATTTCGGAAATTCTCGACACAAGTGTCGGAGCGCTGAAAGCATCCTACCACATCGCTGTAAAGAAAATTGAAGAATATTTGGATAGAAAAGATTAAACCATTGACAAGATATTCCATCAAATAGACGGAGCACGTATTATGGAAGAGAGAGAAAACAAAAAGAAGAACAGTTTCACGGTACCCGAAGGTTATTTCGGGCAGCTGAACAGGGAAATTCTTGACGCTACAAGCGAAAAGAGAACCGACACCACGGTTGTACGCAAACGCTACAGACTTGGCCGTTTCAGCCGTTTTGCCGGCATTGCAGCTGCCATTACAATTGTTTTCGTATTGGCCGGCAACCTCTTTACAAACAGCGGCACCACTGCCGCTGTTGCTACCGCCGGCAGCACAGCATCGAGCGGGTATGATGACATCGACAACGAAATGATTGATAATTTACTGTCCAACTACCCGATAGACGAATATACGTTCTATTGCTATTTGACAGATACCGAATATTGATTAAGACTTATTTATATTTACAGATATGAAAAAGCTGATATTTACATTGGCACTACTGGTTCTCTCAACCATATCCGGCATTGCCCAGAACAACAATAATGACAACAAGGGCAGAAAGCACTTTTCACACGAGGAGTTTCAGGCAAAGCAGAGGGCTTTCATTGTAGAGAAAGCGAAACTGACACCCGAGGAGGCCGACGCTTTTTTCCCGCTCTATTTCGAATTGCAGAAAAAGAAATTCGAAATAGAACACGGTGTTCGCAAGAGCATAGGACTCAAACGCAAGGAGAAGCCTACTGAGGAGCAGTGCCGTCAGTTCGTGAACAAGATGGCCGAGGTGAGGGTGGAAATCGCGAAACTTGAACAGGATTATGTTGAAAAATACCTTGAGGTGATTTCACCCTGCAGGGTGCTTGAGATACAGTACGCTGCCGACCAGTTCCAGCGCCACCTGATGAAAGAGATGATGCAGCACAGGGAAAAGAGGAACAAGCCAAATGAAAAAAGATGAGCAGTGCTCATCTTTTTTTCATTTGCAGTAACTCTCTATTTTGAGAGAATGAATGCTACAGGCAAGACAAATCTTGTGCGGACAGCCTTACCCAACTGACGACCCGGATTCCACTTAGGCATCGCTTCAACTACACGTATAGCCTCCTTGTCAAGATATATATCACCGGAACTGCGAAGAACCTCTATATCCTGGATTGAGCCATCAGTGTTTACAACAAACTTCAAGAATGTTCTACCCTGCGAACCGTTTTCTAGGGATATCCTGGGATAGACTATATTAGAGCGTAAATATTTCAAGAGCGCCGCTTGGCCACCTACAAATGAAGGTTGCTCCTCTACTTTATCAAAAATCTCTTCCTCTTCAAAAATATTCTCTTCATCAACGTATATAACATCTTGATAATCGACCTCTGCCACTTCTTCATAATCCTGCGCACAGGCTGCACCTGAGCAAGCTAACAATAAAGTTACCAACACTGTTTTGATTTTGTTTGAATGTTTCATAAATATAGTTTATTAGGTTAATAAATTAAAGACCTTTTTCTTTTGCTTTATCCCAAAGAGCATCCATCTCCTCAAGCGACATATCCTTGAGATTACGGCCTTTGCCGATTGAGTTCTCCTCGACATAGTTGAACCTGCGGCGGAACTTGGCATTTGTCTGTTCGAGTGCTGTATCGGGATTTATGCCATAGAGACGCGCTGCATTCACAAGACTGAAAAGCAGGTCGCCGAACTCCTTCTCGCAGGCAACCTTGTCGGCACGTTTCATCTCCTCCTCGAGCTCGGATATCTCCTCCTTTACCTTAGCCCACACATCCTCTTTCTTCTCCCAGTCGAACCCCACATTTGCTGCTTTCTCCTGCATACGATAGGCCTTGATAAGCGACGGCATAGTGGCGGGTACACCGCTGAGTATGCTTTTATTGCCGTCTTTTTCGGTCATCTTCAACTGCTC
>CALBKR010000369.1 GCA_937896105.1 uncultured Bacteroidales bacterium | reverse complement strand
ATGGGGAGCCGGCAATGCAACACCGCACCTGCGGATAGCACGGATTGCGAGCCTCTATTACCACAAAAGGCTTACAATATCGGGCATCACGGAGTCATACACCCTCACAGAATTGTACAGGCTGCTCAACACGCCGTTAGAAGGATATTGGCAGAACCACACCTGTTTTGGAGGCACTGAGACCTGTGGCAACGGAGCAATGCGGCAGAAGCAGGTCGATGTGATAATAATAAACTCGGTTGTGCCCCTGCTTTATATCTACGGCAGGCATCGCAGGGAGGAGGCGCTGTGCAGCCGTGCCGAGGAACTGCTGCACCAGATTGAAAGCGAGGAGAACAGCATCATAAAGAGATGGCGCGGGCAGGGGGTTGTTGTAGACTGCGCAGCCGACTCACAGGCTCTGCTGCAACTCAACCGCAGATATTGCAGAATAAACAATTGTACCGAGTGCCACTTTGGCTACCACTACATAAAAGAGAGGCTTGACAAGCACTTCTGAACAAGAGAAACAATATAACGAAAAGGTCAGACACCGGAGTGTCTGACCTTTCCTTATATAATTATCTTATCATTTCTTTGCTTTCTTAACCTGACGGCTAACCATTGAGTAAGCGATAGGAGCTGCTATGAACAATGAAGACAAGGTACCGAATATAACACCGAGTATCATTGCAAACGAGAAGCTGCGTATGCTGTCGCCACCAAGTATGAAGATACACAACAGAACAAGCAATGTACTGAATGATGTATTCAATGTACGTGCTAGGGTTGTGTTCAGTGAGGTATTGAACAGTTCCATCTTGTCACGCTTGGGATAGAGGTGGTTGAACTCACGTACACGGTCGAAGACAACCACCTTGTCATTGATTGAGTAACCGATAGCTGTCAAGATTGCACCGATGAACGTCTGGTCGAGCTCGAGTGACATAGGCAGCACACCATACAGAAGTGAATAGCAACCCATAATCATAAGCACGTCGAGCGCAAGAGCTGAAATTGAACCCACGCTGTATGCGATATTGCGGAAACGGGCAAAGATGTAGATGAAGATTGCCAACAGAGCCCAGATAACCGATGTAACGGCACTGTCACTTATTTCCTCGGCAACTGTAGAATCAACCATCTGCGAACTCTTGATTGAGCCGCCCTTGTCGTCCTCTGTATTGCGGAAGCGCTCGAAGGTCACATCATCAGCAAGCTTACCGCCATTCTTCAGTGCATCATATATCTTCTTCTCCACAAGAGAATCTGCATCCAACTTGTTTATAAGATAGTTGGTGGAGATACGCACCTGATCACCGTCTGTACCATATGATATTACCTGGACATTGGCATCTGTAATTTCCTTCTTTATGAGAGATTGTATCTCACCGTCAGAAACCTTCTGCTCGAACTTCACGACATAGTTACGGCCACCGGTAAACTCGATGCTCTTTGCCATTCCCCTTACCGAGAACGATACAATCATTGCAACAGCTGCCACCGCTACAACTATGGCAGTTTTCTTTGATGCACGTATGAAATTAAAGTTTGTAGCCCTGAAAATCTTGTTCGAGAACTTTGTAGAGAAGGTGATACCCATCCACTTGTTCTTGTTGTGGAAATGCTCATAAACGACACGTGTAACGAACACTGCTGTAAAGAACGAGCACACCAGACCGATTATCAATGTGATGGCAAAGCCCTTGATTGGTCCTGTTCCGAAGAAATAAAGAATTACACCTGTTATGATAGAGGTCAGGTTAGAGTCTAAAATTGCCGAGAAGGCGTTCTTGTAACCGTCGGCCAACGCCAATCGGACATTCTTGCCGGCACGTAGTTCCTCCTTCGCGCGTTCATATATAAGTACGTTGGCATCGACAGCCATACCCAATGTCAATACGATACCGGCGATACCCGACATTGTGAGTGCAGCCTGGAACGACGCAAGGATACCCATTGTAAAGAATAGGTTGAGCAACAGCGCACCGTTAGCAACCATACCGGGTATCACGCCATATATCGCGCACATATATATCATAAGAAGTATGAATGCCACGATGAATGACATCAAGCCCTGCTGTATCGAAGCCTCACCGATAGAGGGTCCTACAACGTTGCTCTCGACATCCCTGAGGGGAACGAGCATCTTACCCGAGCAAAGCACAGTTGCAAGGTCCTGTGTCTCCTCGATTGTAAAGTTACCTGTAATTTCGCTATGGCCTCCACCGATACGCTCGCTTGGAACCGGTGCACAATAGACCTCTCTATCAAGCACAACAGCAATAGGACGCTTGCTGTTAGCACATTTCTCTGTCATATCGGCCCAAATACCTTCTGCAGAGCGGGTCATTGCCATATTCACACAAGGATGGTTGTTCTTAAAGCCGGCCTTGGCCTCACTTACCACATTACCCTGCAACGGTGCGATACCATCGCCATCCTCATCCTTCAAAGCATAAAGAGTATAGATTCCGTTCTCCGAATTGGCACTCCAGCAAAGCAGCACCTCATCCTGTATCGGATTCTCATCAAGCTCCTCGGCCTTATTAAGCACATCGTTAATCTTATCCTTTCCGGCTGCATCAGCATATGCTACAATACCGTCTGCATTCTCAACCAAAAACTCATCCAAGCCCAGTCTCTTCAAGGAAGGAATTGCAACCCTTTTGATTTCATTGGCTGTATACGCCTCCCAGAACTGGAGGTTTGAAGAACGTGTCAAGAGTTCAATGACACGCTGCTTGTTCTCGACACCGGGAAGCTCAACCATAATACGGCCCTGACCGCCGCCAAGTTTCTGGATATTAGGTTGCGCTACACCAAAACGGTCTACACGTGAACGTATAACGCTATATGAGTTGTCAACAGCGTCTTTCAACTCGCCACGAATTACATCCACGACAGCCTCGTTGGTTGAATTCAATGAGATTTTATCCTTCAGTACAGAGTTGGCAAATATTGAAGCGAGTGACCTGCTCTCGGGAAGCGCCTTGACAAAAGCGTCGATTGCATCACCATTGTTCTCGGCAGCCTGCTGTGCAGCCCTAATAGCGGCTTCTATTTCACTGTCCTGAACACCGGCGGTCAATGATTTGAGGAAGTCGGGGGCAGACACCTCCAATGTAACACTGAGACCACCCTTGAGGTCAAGGCCTAAACCGATTTGAAGTTCACGACACTTCTGCAGGGTATATACGCCCAGCCACACCTTCTTGTCCTTGTTCTTCTCGAGGTACTCCTCTTTCTTCTCTTTAAAATAATCAGTTTTCTGCTTTTCGGTAACTGTTTCACCAAGACTGTCCTTCTGTGCAACCCACTCACCGGTAACCTTGTTTGCCCATGACTCAATCTTGTCCTCTTCGTGGCTTACCACAAAACTGAAAGAGAGATAGAACAGACACACAAGTGTCAGCAGTACTGCAAAAATTTTTACAAATCCTTTGTTCTGCATTTCAATTAAAATTTATTATGATTTATTTCGTTCCTTTTAAAAACGCGCAAATATAGCGCTTTTTTCTTTAAAAAATAGAGTTTTGCGCAATTTTCTTTATTTTATTAGTATAAACAGCAGGCTTTTCGCTCATTTCCCAGACACAGGAGTGATTGCCGTTACAAAAGTGCGACAGCCAACAAGAAACACAGAGCCGACAGCAAAAGAGTTGATATAGACATCAGCGGCGTGACGATGCATCAAAAAGACGCTTCTTCTCGGCATCGGTAAGTGAGGCGTAACCGCCTTTCTTGATTTTTTCAAGAATTTTGTCAATTTCGGCCTCATCGCTCTTTTTCCTGGCGTTGTACTCATAATCGTCCGCCCTTTTTCCACCGGCCGTATATGTGAATTTCGCCTTTTTCTTCCGCTTGAATGAGTTTCCCTTAAAAAGCCTCTTGAACCAGTCTATGGGGCGGTTGACAAGTTCGGTAATATCGGTACCGCGACTCAACAGGACAGCAACCAACAAGCCGGCGAATGCTCCGCCAAGATGCGCAAAATTACCGCCCGCATTACTGCCGGAGAGCATCAGCACCGATATCAGCACTGTCACAAGCGCGAATGTCGATAGCCTGACACTTCCGAAAAAGAGCAGTTGTATCCTGTATTCGGGGCAACGAACAGCTACAGCTGTCACTATAGCCAGCACCGAAGCCGAAGCGCCTACAAGATACGAGACATTGACAACTCCCTCAAAATACGGGAATATATTATATGCCAACACAAAGAACAGCGCACCGAAGAGGCCTCCGAGGATATATGTCCCCACAAAATGACGCACCGAAAAGAAATTGAGGAATATGCGGCCAAAGGCATACAAGGCAAACATATTCCACAGGATATGCATCAGCCCACCATGCAAGAACATATATGTAAAGAGCGTCCAAGGCTGCAGCAACAGGCGTGAAGGCGAGGCTGGCAATTCGAAACAGCGCTGCACATCATCGGCAAACGCCGGAACATTCATCAGCATCGAAAAAACACCGATTAAAACAAAGAAAATGTAAACTGCAACATTCGCATAGATATACTTGCTGACAATGTCGGCAGCCTTGAACCTGTTGACAAAATCCTTAAACATAGGGGCCTCCAATCTTCCGCTTCCTGCGCCAATAGAGAATCATTACCAAACCGAACAGCATACCGCCCAAATGAGCATAATGGGCTATGCCATCCTGACTGTTCGACACGCCGAGCAGAAGTTCGATAGCGGCATAGCCTATTACAAAGAACTTGGCCTTTATGGGGAACGGCAACGGGAAAATGAACATCTTTTCGTTAGGGAACGACATACCGAAACCGAGCAGAATTGCATATACAGCACCCGAAGCGCCAACAGTTGTCCACATATTCAGAACATCAGACACGGGCACCAGGCCAAGCGACTGTACACGTATCAAAGCATTTGCATCCCAACCCAACTGTGCAAAATGGATATATTGTGTCACCTCCTGCAGCAAGCCGGCTCCGACACCGGCAACAAGGTAGTAGATAAGAAAACGCTTGCTGCCCCAAACCCTCTCAAGCACGCCACCGAACATAAAAAGGGCGAACATATTGAAGAAGAGATGGGAAAAATCACTATGCATAAACATATACGTGAGCAACTGATACGGCTCAAAATCGGACGCTTTAAAGAAATGAAGCCCTAAAAGAGATGTCAGATCTGTACCCTGCCTCTCCAAGACAATTGTCGCCAAGAACATCAGTATGTTTATGGCAAGAAGATTCTTCGTAACCTCTGGTAACTTATTCATAGATTCAATAACATTGTGGCCAACACTGCCAATTAATACATCTCGCAAAGATAAAGCAAAAAAGGGGAATATCACAAACCGCGACTCGGATATATGCATTTTATTATTATATTTTAATATTTTAGTGATTTATTATTATTAATTCGTTTCACAAGTCACTTATATTTACTACTTTTGTGGCAATTTGCAAAATCAAGAAAAACAAATACACTATAACGATGAATATTGAAATTACATTGGCACAAAGTGTTGCCGCTGCCGTAAAGGAGCTCTACGGCGCAGATTTTGACACCCAAAAGATACAATTGCAGAAGACACGCAAGGAGTTCGAGGGCGATTTCACCCTCGTTGTATTCCCATTCCTGTCACTCTCAAAGAAACGCCCGGAAGAGACTGCACAGGAGATTGGCGAGTACCTAAAGAACAGCCTGACCATAATACAATCATTCAATGTTGTAAAAGGTTTTCTCAACCTTGCCATAGCACCGGGTTATTGGGTGGAACTCCTAAAGCACATCGATGCCACCGACAAATGGGGTACAACACCTGCTGGAGAGGATTCACCGTTGGTAATGGTCGAGTACTCGTCACCGAACACCAACAAGCCACTGCACCTTGGACACATCCGCAACAACCTGCTCGGATATGCCCTTTCTAACATTATCGCAGCAAACGGCAATAGAGTTGTAAAGACAAACATCGTAAATGACCGCGGAATACACATCTGCAAGTCAATGCTCGCCTGGCAGAAATGGGGCAACGGCGAAACCCCGGCAAGCAGCGGCAAGAAGGGCGACCACCTGATAGGAGACTATTATGTAGCCTTCGACAAACACTACAAGGCAGAGCTTGCAGAACTAATGGGCAAGGGAATGACGAAGGAGGAGGCCGAAGCGGCATCGCCACTGATGGCCGAGGCTCGCGAGATGCTCGTAAAATGGGAAGCAGGCGACAAGGAGGTACGCGCACTGTGGGAGCAGATGAACCAGTGGGTGTACGATGGCTTCGACGAGACATACAAGCGTCTTGGGGTGGATTTTGACAAGATTTACTACGAGAGCGACACATATCTTGTGGGCAAGGAGACAGTGCTTGGCGGCCTTGAGAAGGGGATTTTCTACCGCCGTGAGGATGAGTCGGTGTGGGCCGACCTCACAAAGGACGGGCTCGACGAGAAGCTGTTGCTGCGCAGCGACGGCACATCGGTGTATATGACACAGGATATCGGTACAGCCCAGTTGCGTTTCCGCGACTACCCCATTGACAAGATGGTATACGTAGTGGGCAACGAGCAGAACTACCATTTCCAGGTTCTCTCACTACTGCTCGACAGGCTCGGTTTCTCTTGGGGCAAAGGCCTTGTGCATTTCTCGTATGGTATGGTTGAATTGCCCGAAGGCAAGATGAAGAGCCGCGAAGGAACAGTTGTAGACGCCGACGACCTTATGGACGAGATGATAGACACCGCCCGCGAGACATCGGAGGAGCTTGGCGGCAAGCTCAACGACCTGACAGCCGAGGAGAAGGCAGAGATAAACCGCATCATCGGACTCGGAGCACTTAAATATTTTATGCTCAAGGTCGATGCGCGCAAGAATATGCTCTTCAACCCCAAAGAATCAATCGATTTCAACGGCAACACTGGCCCATTTATCCAGTATACATACGCACGCACACGCTCGATAGGCCGCAAGGCCGCAGAAGCAGGTGCTGCAACCGAATTTACTGCCCCTGCAAGCATCAGCGAGAAGGAGTGCAACATTATACGTATGATGAATGAGTTCCCGGCGGTAGTGCGTCAGGCCGGGACAGACTACTCACCTTCGGGAATAGCCAACTACGCATACGAGCTGGCAAGGGAGTACAACCAGTTCTACCACGATTTCAGCATCTTGCGTGAAGAAAATGAGGAGACAAAGGCTTTCCGCCTGTTGCTGACCGACAATGTAGGCAAGGTTATCAAGACCGCGATGAACCTGCTCGGCATCGAAGTCCCGGAGAGAATGTAACACCTTGCCGACAAAAAAACGAGCATACAATGAAAAAACGGTTTTATGTAGTGTGGAACGGCCTGACACCTGGCATTTACACCTCGTGGGAGGAGTGCAAGGCGCAGATTGCAGGTGTCAAGCAGGCACTATATAAGGCTTTCGGCACACGCGAAGAGGCCGAGCAGGCATACGCTTCACCGCCCGGCCACTACATAGGGGTAAAAGAGAACACTCCAAAGACAAAGCCTACGCTACCCGAATGTGTTATTAGGAATGCATTGGCTGTGGATGCTGCCTGTAGCGGCAACCCGGGGATGATGGAATACCGTGGAGTTTACATTGCCACCGGTGAAGAGGTATTCCATTTCGGACCGATATACGGCACCAACAACATAGGCGAATTCCTTGCCATTGTACACGGGCTCGCCTTGTTAAAACAGAAAGGGATTGACCTGCCTATCTACTCCGACAGCTATAATGCGCTGCTGTGGGTAAAAGGCAAGAGATGCAAGACAAAGCTGCCACGTGACGCACGCAGCGAGGAGCTGTTTGGTTATATCGACCGTGCCGAAAAGTGGCTGAAAGAGAACAGTTATACAACAGCATTGATTAAATGGGAGACAGAAAAGTGGGGGGAGATTCCGGCCGATTTCGGCAGAAAATAGACAAAAGACAAGCACCTGCACACTATGAATTTCAAAGAACTGACCAGGCAAATTACAATTAAGGCTCCATTCCTGCCAAAATTGGGACAAGGAGTGCTGTTCCTTCTGAAATATTACTTTGCCATTATCGCACTATCAGTTGTTTACAAGGTAATTTTCCTCATATTCAACCACCCGGGGGAGAGTTGCTCTTTCGGTGACTATGTCAATATTATCCGCTACGGCTTGAAACACGATATTGCTGTTGCCGGATATTTCTCGATAATACCGTTGCTGCTTAGCATTGTGACCACATTCAAGGAGATACCGCTCCGCATATTCTACAAGTGCTACAATTCTATATTGTCGTTCGCAATTGCACTTGCCTTCATCTCCGACTTTACACTCTACCCCTATTGGGGGCACAAACTGGATGCGTCGGCAATAATTGTGTACATTGATTCTCCCACAAATGCGGCAGCAAGTGTAACCACGATGCATCTCATATTACTTGGCATAGTATTGGCAGCACTGACATTCATCACATACAAAGCTTTTTCGTTCGTTTGCCGTAAAAAGCATAGGAACAAAAGGGATGAATCGCGGAGCATCATTGGCAAGGTTATACAAGGCTTTGTATATATCCTGATAGGCGGAATAATGTTTCTTGGTATAAGAGGAGGAGTTACAGAATCGACGAACAATATCGGAACTGTATATTACACAAACCGTATGGTGCTTAATCACGCCGCCATAAACCCCATCTTCAGTTTTATGCACTCGTTAGCAAACCTCGAAGATTTCAGCGACGAATACGATTTCTTCAACGAAGAGGAACGAATGGAGCTATTCGACGGGCTATACAGGCAAGCCACACAACTTGCAGACACACTGCTGACAAATGCACGCCCTAATGTTATAACTATTATTCTCGAAGGTATGGGCGCCTGCTTTGTAGAGGAATTGGGAGGCAAGGAGGGGGTAACACCCAATATAAACAGGCTCTGCAACGAAGGCATCCTGTTTACCGATTGCCACGCAAACAGCTACCGCACCGACAGAGGATTGATTTGTACATTAAGCGGCTATCCTTCGTTCCCAAAGACATCGGTAATGAAAGCGACAAACAAAAGCCAGAAACTACCCTCACTGGCAGCATCGCTGAAGGAGGCCGGATACACCAATACATTCCTATACGGCGGCGATGTGAATTTCACAAATATGAATGGCTATTTCTATTCGACCGGATATGAAAAAGTCTTTTCAAACAAGAATTTTTCTTCTAAAGAAGCCTCCACACACAAGTGGGGGGCTGGTGACGACATTACATTTGACAGGCTGTTCAGTATGACGCAGAGTATGGAGGAAGAGCCCTGGCACATAACATACCTCACACTCAGCAGCCACGAGCCGTGGAAGGTGCCCTATAACAGAATTAAAAAAGACGAGAAGGCCAATGCCTTCGCTTTTACAGACGAGATGCTGGGCAATTTTATCGATAAATTGAAAAAAACTGATGTATGGGACAACACACTCATCATCTGCATTGCCGACCACACGGTTATGGGCTATCCGCAAGGAGCAAGACAGACAGACCGGAACAGGAATCACATTCTCCTTCTGTTGCTTGGCGGAGTGATAAAAAGTCCACAGCGTATAAACAGCATCTGCAACCAAAGCGATATGGTCGCAACAGTTCTTGCACAGATGCAACTGCCTATTGATGAATTCCGTTTCAGCCGCAACATTATGAGCCCGGAATACAGATACCCGTTTGCCTACTGCAGTTTCAACAACGGCATAACATTCATTGACTCAACCGGACACAGCACACTGGATCTTGATAGCGGCATAGAACTATTGAACGAGCCCGAAGAGGGTGCCCGTGAAAGGATTAAAAAGGCCAAGGCTATATTGCAAAGCACATATACCGATTTTATAAATATGAAATAAAAAACAAAACCAATAAAACCCTTATAACAGACCCAAGATGAAGGCTACTGAAATTTTCAACAAGATTAAGGATTCTATTAGTAAAGGCTACAATAAATGCAGGGAGGCATACCGGCAGAGCTATTTTAGCAAGAAAATAAGATGCAAGAACCTTTTGGTGGCAATATGTATGAACACTCTATTGTCATATCTCATACTGCTGCTGTGCCAGGTAATATTCCTGCTTATCAACTATAACGAATATTCAAGTGCAATTGACAATAACGGATGGTGGATGCTATTTAAAGGCAATCTGGTCTTTGCAACACCTGCAGTATGCTATCTCAATGCCATATATACACTATGCCTTCTTTTCCCTCTGCACTACAAAGAGGGCAAAGTAATGCAACGCATAACAAAAATTGCTTATTTCATACCAAACGCATTTGGAGTAATTGCCAGCCTGTGCGACTGCATATATGTACGCTACACCGGGCGTAGAACCACAAGCGATGTATTCAAGGAGTTCAGCAATGAAGGAAACATCGCCAAGATAATCGGTGTTGAGATGGCAAACAACTGGTGGCTGGTAATCATCGGTATTATACTTATATGGTGTCTCTACAGGTTCTACACACCAGCAAGGAAACATTTCAGCAAGCCCTTTATGCATTACATCGATATTTTCAGCAACACGGTAAGATATTACATCTGGCACATTATGACACTGATTATTATAGTCCCCCTTATGATTATCGGTATACGTGGTGGTATTGGCAGAGATGTACGCCCGCTGACACTCAGCAACGCAAATGACTATGTGACGACACCCGACGAGACTGTCATTGTACTGAACACTCCATACACTATAATACGCACGATTGGCCGGAAACCGTTTGTACAGAAGAAATATTATAGCATAGAGGAGCTGGAGAACATATACAGCCCTATAAGGCAACCAAGAGAAGGCGTAATGCCAAACAAGAAGAACATCGTTGTAATTATTCTCGAGAGTTTCGGCAAGGAGTATATCGGCGCCTATAATCCACGCAAAACCGGCAGCCTGACACCTTGCCTCGATAAAATCATCAGGAACAGCAAGAGTTACCTGTATTCATACGGCAACGGCAAGAAATCGATAGACGGAATGCCGTCGGTGCTGTCGAGCATCCCGATGTTTGTCGTACCGTTCATCTCCTCATCGGCATCTTTGAACGATGTAAGCGGCATTGCCGGTGAATTGGGGAAATTCGGCTACAGCAGTGCTTTCTTCCACGGTGCGCCCAATGGTTCAATGGGCTTCAGCGCCTTTGCAAAGACAAGCGGTTTCGACGGCTATTATGGTATGACCGAATACGACGATTCTCCGAACCGCGATGCAGATGATGATTTCGACGGCACTTGGGCTATCTGGGACGAGCCGTTCCTGCAATACTATGCCGAGTGTATGGACGAGATGAAGGAGCCGTTCGTAACAACCGTATTCACGGCATCATCACACCATCCGTTCAACATTCCGGGAGAATATAAAAATGTGTTCCGTGGCGGCAATGACCCCTTCCTGAAATGTGTGCAATATACCGACTATGCATTGGGACAGTTCTTTGACTATGCATCTAAGCAAAGCTGGTACAAGAACACACTGTTTGTAATTACTGCCGACCACACGAACCATAGCATCGAAGAACGCTACCGCACCTCATCAGGCGAGATGGAGGTTCCTGTGATATTCTTTTCACCCGATATGATGGCACCGTTTGAGCCAGGCATTGACGCCACAATGATTGCACAGCAGATTGACATTATGCCGACAGTGCTCGACTATGTAGGATACGACAGGCCATATATTGCTTTCGGCAAGAGCCTGATATCTACACCGGCCGAGGAGAGCTATGCAGTAAATTATGCCAACGAGGCCTACAGATACTACAAAGGTGACTACATACTGCTCTACGATGGCGACAATAACCGGGAGCTCTCAATGTACGACCTTCGCAAGGATATCCTTATGAAGGAGAACATTCTTGGCAAATGTGATGTTCAGGAGGAGATGACACGTGAGTTGAAGGCTATCATACAGCAGTATATGAGCCGTATGGTAGAGAACAGGCTGACAATAGAGACCGACAGCCTTAATAGAAAAGCAGAATAATATTTATGCCCACAATAATATACCCATCACCGATTTTCGGGCCTGTAAAAAGCCGCCGATTAGGCATCTCGCTTGGCATAAACCTGCTCCCTGCAGACGGGAAGGTGTGTACATTCGACTGCATATACTGCGAATGTGGACTGAATGCCGAGCGCAAGTCGAAAGGGGTGTTGCCCACAAGAGAAGAGGTTGCAACAGCACTGGAGAAGAGACTCGTAGAGATGGGAGCAAGCGGTGAATTGCCCGATGTCCTGACATTCGCCGGCAACGGAGAGCCTACCGTACACCCGCAGTTTGCCGGGATAATAGATGACACTATCGGACTACGCAACAGGCTATGCCCATCGGCAAAGGTCAGCGTGCTGACCAATGCCACCCTCATTGCAAGAGAGAGTGTTTTTGAAGCACTCAAGAAGGTAGACAACAACATCCTGAAACTCGACACAATTGACCCCGGTTTCATCTCACGGATAGACCGTCCTACAGGCAAATACGACCTTGCCACAATTATTGAAAGAATGAAAGCCTTTGAGGGCAAGGCTGTGATACAGACTATGTTCTTGAAAGGCGAAGTTGAGGGCAAGGAGATGGACAACACCGGCGACAACTATGTACTCCCCTGGATTGCCACAATAAAGGAGATTGCACCACGCGAGGTAATGATATACACCATCGACAGGGAAACCCCGGTCAAGGGATTGCAGAAAGCCACTCGGGAGGAGCTTGACCGCATAGTGAATATGTTGGCAAAAGAGGGTATAAAAGCTACTGCATCCTATTAAAAGGCTACAGAACCATCAGAAGCTTCCCGAAACGCCAATATAGGATGCAGTGATAAATGCATACCTTACCAGCTTGCCGATAGCCATAACTGTAATTACCTTGAACCTGCTCACACGCATAATGCCCAGAACGACAAGCAACACCTCACCGATAGCCGGCACAAACGATATGGCAGCTGTCCAGTAACCGTATTTCTGAATCATTATATCGGCACGTTTCATTCTTTTATCGGAAATCTTGAATATCTTCTTCACCCTCTCTTTGTTTGTCAGGTATCCAAGCATAAAACAGGTTACGCCGCCGAGTGTATTACCCAATGTTGCGACGAGAGTAAGCCCCACTGCGTCCAACCCGAGATTAAGAAAAAATACAAGAAGAACCTCACTCGTTATAGGGATAATCGAACCCGAAAGGAATGAGAGTATTCCCATACCCCAATAACCATAATCCTTGAAAAAATCAATCAGTGTTTCAACCATAGTATATGTGTTGCTATTGCAAGCATAATTACATTAACAATAATAAAAAAGATATTCGACATTCTTGTCACCTTCATAGAGAAGATGTATGATGCCGTGACGGCCAAGCCGGGCAACATCAGGAAATAGAACAGAGCACTGCCCCCTGCAACGAAACAGGAGAGCAACAACAGATATATGCTCGTCACTATTATATAAGAGAAACGACGACGCAGAAGTGGCTTAGACGGCGATGCACTGCCCATAAACGACACTGCCGCAGGTAAAAGCAGCAGGATGACAAGCACGAGCACAAGCAAAGAGGATGTCGAATATTCCGGCGCGGAAAATTCGAACAGGCAGGGCAGACCATCAGTAAAGGCTCTTGAGAGTACCTCTGCTTGCGGAAATACATAAGCACTGCCCATAACAAGCCAGAACGGCGTAGCCAATCCGAGTATTGAGGCTGCTATGTTCCTGACGGAGAATATATTCGCAAGGAATATGAACGCTATGTAAAGCGGTATAAGGTATAGCAAGAAAGGTGTGACAAGAGCAAGGACACCCAATAGCATAAACGAAGTAAACAATTGACCGACCGGTGCCGCACTATGCTGGGCTGCAAACAATAAAGCTACCGACAACACATACAACAGCGACACGAAGGCTATGACAATGTTCCCGTTTGCAAAAAGCGATATGGCAACAAGCCACATATACAGTGCACCCTTCCAATGTACTCGCTTATCAAAGAATGTCTGCCTTGATATCACGAACGCAGCAAGCGCAAACAGCACAGCCGATAGGATACGCGACACAGCACTGTCAAGGAAAGTCGGCTCGGACGGTTGCAAAATTTCCGATGCCACCAAGTCCGGGAACCAAATAGCAGACAGCATCAACAGGGACGACATCACAACAAGGATTATTGGTGTGTACCTGCCTGACACGAAACGGCCGTGCAACGTTCTATTATAAGTCAAAGCCGATATCTCCTCTAAAGTATTTCTTCTCGAATTTTATAGCATTAGCCGAACGGAAAGAGCGTTCAAGAGCCTCCTCGCGTGTAGCGCCATAGGAAACGGCAGCAATGACACGACCACCGGCCGTAACCACCTTGCCATCCTTGCAGGCTGTACCGGCGTGGAACAGGATACTCTCCTTCGCATCATCAAAACCGGTCATCTCGAAGCCCTTGTCATAGTGCTCGGGATAACCGCCCGACACAAGCATCACGCAAACTGCATTACGTTCATCGAACTCAACTGTTGTACCTGCCAATGTACCTGCAGCAACCTTCTCGAACAGTTCCACTATGTCACCTTTAAGACGTAACATCACCGACTCGGTCTCAGGGTCACCCATACGCACGTTATACTCGATAACCATAGGCTCACCGCATACATTTATAAGCCCGAAGAAGATGAAGCCTTTGTATAATAGCCCATCACTTACAAGACCATCGACAGTAGGACGGATAATCCTATCCTCAACCTTCTGCATCCACTCTTTTGTTGCAAAAGGAACCGGGGATATCGAGCCCATACCACCGGTATTGAGGCCTGTATTGCCCTCTCCTATGCGCTTGTAGTCTTTTGCCTCAGGCAACAGGACATAATCCTTGCCGTCGGTGAGTACAAAGACCGAGCACTCGATACCGTCGAGGAACTCCTCTATTACAACTGTTGCCGACGAGTCGCCGAACATTCCGTCGAACATCTCATCGAGACTGTTTTTCGCCTCTTCCAAGGTAGACAATATCAAGACACCTTTGCCGGCGCATAGGCCATCGGCCTTGAGCACATAGGGAGCCTTCAATCCCTCGAGAAAACGATAGGCTTCATCCTTCTCTGCTGCAGTAAACGCCTTGTAGGCCGCAGTGGGTATGTTATGACGCTGCATAAAATCCTTTGCAAAACTCTTGCTGCCCTCAAGCTCGGCTGCCGCCTTGGTGGGACCAATCACTGCAATCTCCTTAAGCCTCTCGTCGGCAGCGAAATAGTCATAGATACCCTTCACCAACGGATCCTCGGGGCCTACGACTACCATTTTTACATTATTTGCAAGCACAAATGCGGCAATGGCATCGAAATCGCACACAGCGATATTCACATTCTCACCTACTTCTTTAGTGCCGGCATTACCCGGGGCTATATAAAGTTTACCGACCTTTGGACTCTGGGCTATTTTCCAAGCGAGTGCGTGCTCACGGCCACCGCTGCCTAAAAGTAATATATTCATAACCGTAATATTTCTGTTCAATGATGTATAATGTTAACGCTTATCCCTCTTGCCTCCACGCAGCGGTTTAAAGCCGTTCTTGTATGGAGCCTGGCGGTCATTGCCACCCTTGCGGTCGTAAGGCTTACGCTCAAAATTGCCCTTGCCGGCGAACTTGCCGCCATCGCGCCCTTCACGTGGAGCACGGCGCTCGTCGCGTGGAGCGAAGCGGTCATCGCGTCGGCTGTCGCGCTTGGCGAAACGGTCGTCACGGCGGTTTTCACGTGATGCGGGACGGTCATCACGGCGCTCGGGGCGTGTGCTGCGCCTTTCGGGTGCTTCGCCCTCGCCCCTATCACGCCTTGCAGGCTTTCTGCGTGCCTTGTAGTTGTTGAAATAGGCTTCGAGTTCACGACGCATTGAATCCTCGTCTATCTCACTCGAATAGTCGGCATCGTTATTTACACTCTTTGCCTGGCGCTCGGGGCGCGGCTCACCATTGAGACCGGTGAGACGCGACTTGCGTCTCAGCGGAGAGAAATCCTTCTTCAGCTCATTGCCCTCGTCGCGGAAACCCTTGTACTTGCCCTGAAAAAGTTCATATTTGCGGAATTCGCAGTCCAGGTCGCCATTGTAGAGAGGTATGCGTGCCGAAGCCTTGAGACCGATCTGGTCAAAACAGTCGTAGTTGTTGCTTATTACCCAAGCCTCATTGCCCTGAAAAGCGTGCTTCAGACGCGTACCGAGGTCTTTATACACCTGCAGCAGTTTTTCGGGGACAAGACGCTCACCGTATGGAGGGTTGACCACCATAATGGCAGGTGAGGCAGGCTCCTCGAAATCCTTTATGTCGCGGCACTCGACCTCGATGTAGTCATTCATCATCGCCGACTTGACATTACGGCGTGCACAGGCAACCATACGGCCATCGACATCGTAGCCATATATCTTGTGTTCAAATTCGCGCTCGGCCGAGTCATCTTCGTATATTGACTTGAAAAGTGCACTATCGTAATCTTTCCATTTCTCAAAAGCATATCCCTGACGATAGACACCGGGAGCTATGTTGCGTGCTATGAGTGCAGCCTCGATAGGCAGTGTTCCCGAGCCGCACATCGGGTCGATGAGGTCGCATTCGCCCTTCCATCCCGTCATCAGA
>CALBKR010000368.1 GCA_937896105.1 uncultured Bacteroidales bacterium | reverse complement strand
ATAGAGTGTACCTTTTCTTATGGTACACTTTTTGTTTTTATATATTGGTTCATCACTCTCTCCCAACTTGCTGAAATAGTTGTTCAACACCGATAGGGAAATGCCAATTCTCGTTAAAATTGACAACACTCGCTTTTCGCAACCCACGCGGCACCACTGGCGCGGTGCTTCGCGTGACCTTTTGCTGCTCGCATTGTCGATTTTGTTTGCCGTAATTGACAACACTTGCCAACCGCAACCCACGCGGCACCACATTCTGCGATGCTTCGCGTGACCTATTGCTGCAAGTCTTGTCGATTCTCGTTATAATTGACAACACTTGCCAACCGCAACCCGCAGGGCGTGACTACACCACGCATCCTGCGACCTATTGCTGCAAGTATTGTCGATTCTGATAGTAAAATTGACAACGCCGTCTTATCGCGGCCCAAACGGTACGAGCTTCGCCCGTCCTTCGTTTGACCAACCGCTGTCGGCATTGTCGATTCTCGTTATAATTGACAACACTCGCTTTTCGCAACCCACGCGGCACCACATTCTGCGATGCTTCGCGTGACCTATTGCTGCTCGCATTGTCGATTCTCAAAAAAAAGAGGAACTCTCTTTTTTTGAGAATTCCTCTTTTGTCTCATCGTGCGCGTGATAGGACTCGAACCTACACGTCGCAAAACACCAGATCCTAAGTCTGGCGCGTCTACCAATTTCGCCACACGCGCGATAAAACTTAGCTTTGTCTTCTTTTTTGAAGACTGGTGCAAAGGTAGTAAAAAAAATGAATTATGGCGTCTGTTCCTCTGCTTTTTTGTCGTAAAAGGCAAAAATCAGCGCTTTTGCGGTTTCTATTATCGTGTCGCGTCCTTTGTTCCAGTCGTCGCTTGTGATGTCAACCTTTATATCCGGGTCGATGCCGAACTCGGTGTGCTTGCGTTGCAGGTCGAGCGTGGGGCAAGCCGACAGGCGCACTCTCCAGCCGTTGGGCAGGGTGCTGTTAAGAGGCATTCCGCTGCCTCCGCCGGTTCTGTCGCCTATAATAGCTACGTTCGGCAGTTCGCGCATAATAAGCACGAAATGGTTGGCCGCGCTGTACACGCTCCTGTTGGTGAGCACCACTACCGGGCGAAGCCATCGTGTTCCCTCGCTCGGCTCTATGTACAGGGGTTCAGGCTCCGAGGAATCGTTGTGCCCTTTGCCGGTCTTGTGCTGCATATATCCGAAGTGCAGCTCCCTGTCAGTGAATATCGATGCAAGTTTTTCGGCCGATGTAATCATTCCACCACCATTGTTGCGTATATCGAGTATTATAGCCTTGGTGTCCTTCAGGTTATAGAGCATCAGCGATAGGTTGTTGGTGCCGAAACTGCCCGAGAAACTCTCGACATATACATAACCTATGCTGTCGGGCAGGGTGGTGTATTTGATGCCGTTGGTTAGCCTGAACCCTGTGCCGAGGTAGTTGCGTTGAATAGAGTCGCTGAAGTTCATAGGGTGGTTCAAATGCCAGTCCCAGTAGAAACTGGTGCCGTACATCGATGTAAGGTTTACGTGGCCGTCGCGCAGTTCCTTGAGCATATCGCCGAGGATATCGAACAGCTTTGCTTCGTCGCGGCAGGTGTCGGCCATAGGCTTGTACTTGTCGTATACGGCGTTCCAGTTGAGCCCGAACTCATCCTCGGCCTGCCCGAAGAAGCAGTAGCGCTCGTCGATGAGCTGCCACAGCGCCTCGAAGTTGCCGTTGCTGTCATTCTCAAACTCATCTTCCCCGATGCAGCTTGTGAGCAGTGCAAGCGGTGCAATAATATATGCAATTGTTTTTTTGAACATCCTCTCTTTTTAATATGGTGAATAGGTTTTTATCCTGTTCTCCTCCTTAATTTTGAATATCGTCCGCGCAAAGCCGAAAGTGAAAGCGTGGCGGTATATGTGGCAACGTGTGTCGTTGATGTTACTCTGGTAGATATCGGCTGTGTAGGAGATGCGCAGGGTGGTGCTGTGCCGTTTTATCCTTAACGGAATGTCGAGTGACAGGGTGTGCCGCCACGACGGGTTGTTGCCGGGGTGGGTAAAGGCTACTATACCCTTGGCGTGTCCCAATCCGAAAATTTCGTAGTAACTCTGCCCGAACTGTGGTGCGAACATCACGCCTGCCAGCGGTATGTCTATCTGGTATCGCGCAGTCCACTCCCAATGCCGTACCGGGAATTTGTATATTGCCATTCCTGTCGCGGCAATGGCTGTACGCAGCTTCACGGATACAGGGTTGTTGCCGTTTGCCGGGTTGTAGAGTGCCCCGCCTTCAAGCTGCAGCTGTGCACCGGCAAGCAGTGTCAGTCCTTTGGCAACATTGAAAGGGTGGTAGCCGCTCCAGCTTTGGCTTGCGAGTGCTGTCAGCTGTGTGTTGCTGCCCTGAATGGCATATCCGGCGGTGGCGTGGAACAGTGTCTGGTATTTCCAACGGCAGTTGCCTGTGCGTGCATCGCGGAAATTCTCGTGCGACAGATGCAGGCCAAGGCCGGTGTGGTTGTAACCGCTCAGGTAGGTATCGAGGTTATTGAGCAAGGTCAAACCATACTGTGTGCTCTTTACAACGATACGCTCGGGGATGATGGTGTCCGTTACAACATATTGAGCCCTTGACACCACCGGGAGTGCCAGCAATGCAAGGGCTGCAATTATGCGGTGGAGTCTTCTCATTCTTCGTCGAAAAGTGTAAGCTGCTCGCCAATATCACCGGCAGCCTCCTCTTCCTCGAGCACCTCTTCAACCTCGGGTGGCGGCGGCAGCCTTGTGGGTTCAAGCTCAATTATTTCGTCAATCTCGTATGTGGTGAGGCGCTTGCCGCGTGCCTTGAAGCTCTTCA
>CALBKR010000367.1 GCA_937896105.1 uncultured Bacteroidales bacterium | reverse complement strand
GTCGCCATCCTTGCGGAAGTTGCGGTAATTGCCCGATGTTGCCATTCCTCTTCCGCTTATCTCAATTATGGCCTGGTGGCTGTTCGCTGTTGCAGTTGGATTAGGGTCGGGGCGGCTGATGCTTATCACCCACTTCTTTCCCTTGTCGTTGACACCCTTTGTCACCACCTCACCGCCAATCTCTACCATATAATTCTTTACACCTTTACTCTCGAGCAGGCGTGCCACGGCATCGCATCCATATCCTTTTGCGATGGCGCTGCAGTCGAGCGTTGTAGCGCTGTTCTGCTTCACTATTTTGCCATCGACAAGTGCAACAGTCCTGTAACCTACAGCCTCTCTCCGCTTTTCGATAGTCGCACTGTCCGGGGTTGTGCTGTTCTCGTGCCCGAATCCCCAGGCATTCACAAGTGGAGCGACTGTGATGTCGAATGCACCACCAGTCTTTCCCGATATCTCTTGCGCAAGGGTGAACACCTCTGTGAACATTTCATTGGCAAGAGTGTCCCTGTTCTCGTTGAATGCCCTTATTATAGAGTTCCCGTTGAACATAGAGAGTGAATTGTCTACATCAAGCAAGGTCTTTACTATATCATTCTGCAGGTCATCAGCCGACTGGTACTTTATTGTGTAATTTGTACCGAATATATATCCCCTGTTTGTGTGGTACACTTCGGGCTTGTGGTTGTTCAATATATATACTGTTCCTATTATAAGGAAGATGAGGAACAATATTTTCCATTTGCTGAGTTTGCTGTTCATAATTGGTGTCTTTATTTGTTTCCTATGGGTATGTCAAATATCAGGTTGTATGTGCCTCCAAATACAAAGGGCTTGTTTGTGCCATATCCCGGAATGTACCACATATTTGAGTTTGCACCTTTCTCCTCGGTGAAACGAACCTTGCAGCGGACACTCCATCCCATATGGAACCATTTGGCAATCTTCACTTTTATTCCGGCGCCGATTTCACCCCAGAGGCACGAACCTTCAACATCCTTTAAATCCAAGGCTACCGAACCGCCCCACACAGGGTCGGTTATTGCCGGTGTTCTGACATCGTAATTGAAACTGCTCCAGCCTATGCGTATAAGGCCGTATACATAGTGATTTGGGTTTGGTTTCTCCTTGTTTGTGAAAAAATTGTAGTTGAAGCCGGCCTTGTAGTATGGAGCGTTGGCTTGGTACTTTATGCCTGTTGACTCATCGGTGGTGTTGCACCAGCCCCAACCGAATTCAAAGATTGGGTAGAGGCGGTTGCCGAAATTTGCCTCCAAGGCAACCTCGGCACTGAGGCGGTCGCTTATAAGATAGGTCGCGCCCCCGAAAAGGTCGGCAGACAGCCCGATACCCTTGAACGAGAATAGGTGCCAGAAACTCTCCTTCTTATCGTTCTCAACCTTATCTTGTGCCGACAGGTTTAATGGGGTGGTAAGCAGGATGCTACTCAATAAAATATATCTTAATATTCTCATTATTGTCGAAATTGATGGTGGCATCTTTTATTGCTATCGAATCAATAAAGATATCGGTATGCCCTATCTCTGTCAGTTTGTGGTGCATTATTACACCACACTCCATAGATTGGTAAAAGGGAATGTTGTCGTGTCCTATGTACAGTGTGTCTACAGCCCCGCTTTCATAGCTGAATATCAAAGTGTCGCAGTTGCCGGTGTAGCTTACAGGAAGTGTCAGCCCGTCGGTGTCCTGTATGTGGTTTACTACTATTGAGTCGCGACCGTTGACCAATAATGAAACGGTGAGCACTTCGGGGAATTTATATGCACTCTCAATTCCGTTCACATCGGTGATGTAAAAGCCTACGTGGTTGTATGCAATATTGTTCAGGCTACAGTCGTACCCGCTGTCGCATCCCGGGAGCAAGCAGCATAGTGCAACCGATATTATGGAAATGTATCTTTTCAAGGCTCTCATCATATCTCCTTTGCAATGTTGTATTTGTTCCTCTCTTGCGAGTTGCGGCTGATAAGTTCGGCTATGAAACCTGTGAGGAACAGCTGTGTTCCCAGTATCATCATTGTGAGCGCAATGTAGAAATAGGGCGAGTCTGTGACCAATCTACTTGGTTCGTTGTTCGCAAGTGCAATAAGTTTTGCTGCACCTACGATTATGGCCGATATAAATCCAATGAGAAACATCAGTGTACCCCAAAGACCGAAAATGTGCATCGGGCGCCTGTTGAACTTTGACAGGAACCACAGAGATATAAGGTCGAGGTAACCGTGGAAGAAACGGCTTATTCCGAATTTGCTCTTGCCGTATTTGCGTGCCTGATGATGCACTACCAATTCGCCGATTCTGTCATATCCGGCATTCTTCGCAAGGTAGGGGATGTAGCGGTGCATATCGCCGTAGACCTCTATGTTCTTTACCACCTCGTTGCGATAGGCCTTGAGCCCACAGTTGAAATCGTGAAGGTTCTTTATGCCCGAAACCTTTCGCGCGGTAGCATTGAACAACTTGGTCGGTATAGTCTTGCTCAATGGATCGTAGCGCTTTTTCTTGTATCCCGATACAAGGTCGTACTTCTCGTCGGTAATCATCCTGTATAGTACCGGTATCTCGTCGGGGCTGTCCTGCAGGTCGGCATCCATGGTGATGACCACGTCAC
>CALBKR010000366.1 GCA_937896105.1 uncultured Bacteroidales bacterium | reverse complement strand
CTCTATTATCTGTTATCTGTGCTCTGTTATCTGTACTCTGTACTCTGTTATCTGTTATCTAACCTAAAGTCTTGCGCTGCTGCTGTCGCTCAACACATCGCGCACCACCTCGTGAAGCATTGCCTTGAGTTCTTCGATGAATGTCTTTGCTTCGTAATGTCGCTTTTCGATGTCGCGAAGTTTCTTCTCCCACTGGCCGGTGAGTTCGGCGCTCTTCAGCAGCTCGTTCCTTATAAGGCCTATCAATTCAATTCCTGTGGGCGTGGCGACGATGTTCTTCTTCTCGCGTTTTATGTAGTTGCGCCTGAAAAGCGTCTCTATTATCGCGGCACGTGTTGAAGGGCGTCCTATGCCGTTCTCCTTCATTGCATCGCGCAACTCCTCGTTATCCACAAGCTTGCCGGCTGTCTCCATCGCGCGCAGCAGGGTAGCCTCGGTATATTGCTTGGGCGGTTGTGTCCATTTCTCGGTGAGTCCGGGGGTGTGCGGTCCGCTTTCACCTGCACTGAACGACGGCAGCAGGTTCTCCTTCTCGTCCTTCTCGTCGTTGGGTTCCCCGGCAAAGATGACACGCCAGCCCGGTTCGGTTATCTCCTTACCTGTTGTCTTGAACTTAACGCCTTCGCTCTCGCCAAGCACCGTTGTGGTACGGAACTTGCAGTCGGGGTAGAACACCGCGATGAAATGTGTAGCAACGAGGTTATAGACCTTCTTCTCGATGTCGGTGAGCCCTTGTGGGTAGACACCTGTGGGTATGATGGCGTGGTGGTCGGTGACCTTTTTATTGTCGAACACCTTCTTGGGCTTGGGCAACGGCTTGCCTTGTAGAGGGAGTGTGAATGTCTGGTAATCGCGCAGGCCACGCAGTATATTCTCGCATTTTGGGTATATGTCATCGCTCAAGTATGTAGTGTCGACACGTGGGTAGGTGGTCACCTTCTTCTCATAGAGCGACTGTATTGTCTGCAATGTCTGCTCGGCCGACAACCCGAACTTCTTGTTGCAGTCGACCTGCAACGATGTAAGGTCGTATAGGCGTGGAGGCAGCTCCGTGCCGTTCTTTGCCGTTACATCGGTGACGGTGAATGGCCGGCCTGTAATCTTTTCGAGTGCCTCCTTGCCCTTATCCTCGCTGTCGAAGCGCCCTTCGGTAACGCTGAAGGTGGTGTCGCGGTACACCGTTTTCAGTTCCCAGTAGGGCTGCGGAACGAAATTCGCAATCTCCTGGTGGCGTTTTACAACCAATGCAAGAGTAGGTGTCTGCACCCTGCCTATCGACAGCACTTGCCTGTTGCCGGCATATTTGAGCGTGTAGAGCCTGGTGGCGTTCATTCCCAATAGCCAATCGCCGATGGCACGGCTCAAACCGGCTTCGTACAACGGTTGGTACTCCGACTGGTCCTTGAGGTTGGCGAACCCTTCGCGTATCGCCTCCTCGGTGAGCGATGAGACCCAAAGGCGCTTCACGGGGCACTTTGCCTGTGCCTTCTGCATAACCCAGCGCTGTATGAGCTCTCCCTCCTGTCCGGCATCACCGCAGTTTACAATCATATCGGCACTCTGCATCAGCTTTTCGATAACAGCAAACTGTTTCTCTATGCCCTTGTCGTTGATGAGCTTTATGCCGAAACGTGGCGGTATCATAGGCAGGCTGCTCAGGTTCCAACGCTGCCACATCGGGGTGTAGTCGTTGGGCTCCTTGAGTGTGCACAGGTGGCCGAAGGTCCAGGTTACCTGGTAACCGTTACCCTCGATATATCCCTCGTGCCGGCTCCTTGCCCCAAGGATGTCGGCAATCTCTTTTGCTACGCTCGGTTTTTCGGCAATGCAGACTATCATTCTTTTCTGTTAAATATTGCATAACAAAGCCCTTAAGGGCGTTAATGCCTTTAAGGACTCTGCTAATTATTTTCTGTTATTTCTCCAACAAAATCTTCATCAACTCACACGCAGCCTTTGCAACGCTTGTGCCGGGACCGAAGATGCCCACCACGCCGGCGCGGTAGAGGAAATCGTAGTCCTGTGCAGGGATTACACCGCCGGCAAAGACCATTATGTCGCCGCGTCCGAGCTTCTCAAGTTCTTCGATGAGCTGCGGCACAAGTGTCTTGTGCCCTGCAGCGAGCGACGACACGCCCACTGCGTGCACATCGTTCTCCACAGCCTGGCGTGCCACCTCGGCCGGTGTCTGGAACAACATTCCCATATCAACGTCGAATCCGCAGTCGGCGTATCCCGTGGCTACTACCTTTGCGCCGCGGTCGTGTCCGTCCTGTCCCATTTTGGCGATGAATACTCGGGGACGGCGTCCCTCTCTCTTGGCAAACTCTTCGGTGAGGCGACAGGCTTCTTTAAAATTCTCGTCGCCGAGGCTCTCTGATGAATACACTCCTGATATTGTTCTAATGATTGCTTTGTAACGTCCTGCTGCCTCTTCGCAAGCATCGGATATTTCGCCCAGCGTGGCGCGCAGGCCTGCTGCCTCGACGGCGCACTCCAATAGATTGCCCTCGCCTGTGCGGGCGCAGTGGGTGATGCGCTCAAGGGCGGCTTTTACGGCTGCTTCGTCGCGGGCGGCGCGGTTGCGCTCAAGGGCTTCGAGCTGCTCTTTG
>CALBKR010000365.1 GCA_937896105.1 uncultured Bacteroidales bacterium | reverse complement strand
AGAAAGAATTTCATAAGCTTCGTTTACCTCTTTAAATTTTTCGGTTACAGTTTCATTTCCGCCATTTAAATCTGGATGATACATTTTAGCTAAGTTTCTATAAGCAATTTTTATCTCTTCATCAGATACTTTTTCATTTTTTGTCGTATTATGCCCCGATATTCAATAAACGCTTAAAGCCCAGGGGCTATTTGAGCTTTATTTGGTTTTACGATGCAAATATAGAACATTACACTTGTTAAAAAAACAAAAAAGAGTTTTTATTCTTAACAAACAGGGGTTACAGAAATAATAGAGAAAAAACAGGCGATATAAATTTAAACTAAATCTTGTTTTGTACTGCGGAGAGTTTGCTGTATCTTTACACTGGATATATAAATAAGGTATATGGAATACCCCAACAACTCCAGAAACAGAATTGATAGAGAAACCATCGAACGCATCCTTAGCAGTGCCAAAATAGAGGAGGTCGTAGGAGAATTTGTAACACTAAAAAGACGTGGTGTTAACTTAATTGGGCTTTGCCCGTTTCACGACGAAAAAACACCATCCTTTACAGTTTCTCCTGCAAAAAACTACTGCAAGTGTTTTGGATGTGGAAAGGGTGGCAACCCTGTTCACTTTATAATGGAGCACGAGCAGTTGAGCTACCACGATGCCCTGCGGTGGCTTGCTAAGAAGTATCATATAGAGATAAAGGAGCGCGAACTGACCGACGAGGAGAGGCGCGAGGAGAGCATACGCGAGAGTTTGTTTGTGATTAACCAGTTTGCACTGCAGCATTTTATCGACACGTTGCACGAGAGCGAGGAGGGCAAGGCGATAGGCCTTAACTATTTCCGCCACCGCGGCCTGCGCGACGAGACAATAAAGAAGTTCTGCCTTGGATATTCGCTCGAGCGACGCGATAGTTTTGCACAAAAGGCGACCAAAGCCGGCTATAATCCCGAGCTTATTGCAAAGAGCGGTGTTTGCTACAGCACCGACGACGGCAGGCTGCAGGATCGCTTCTGGGGCAGGGTAATATTTCCGGTACACACCATTTCGGGCAAGATTGTGGCTTTCGGCGGACGCATACTGCAGAACAATGCCAAGGCTGCAAAATATGTAAACTCGCCCGAAAGCGAGATATACCACAAGAGCGACCACCTATACGGGCTCTATTTCTCGAAGCAGGCCATTATGCAGAAAGACCGCTGTATTCTCGTCGAGGGTTACCTCGATGTGATATCGATGCACCAGGCCGGCATACAGAATGTGGTGGCATCATCGGGCACATCGCTCACGACTGGGCAGATTAAGCTGATACATCGCTTCACCGACAACGTAACACTGCTGTACGACGGAGACAAGGCCGGCATAAAGGCTTCGATACGAGGTATAGATATGCTTCTCGAGGAGGGAATGAACATAAATGTGGTTTTGTTACCCGAGGGCGAAGACCCCGACAGCTATTCACAGACACACTCTACCGAGGAGGTTGAACAATACATCGAGCGCAACAAGGTCGATTTTATACGGTTCAAGACCAACCTGCTTCTCGACGAAGTAGGTGAAGACCCGATACGCCGAGCAGGACTTGTAGGAGATGTAGTAAAGAGCATTGCCGTAGTGCCCAATGAAATTTTGCGTAGCGAGTATATGAAGAAGTGCAGCGAAATGCTGAACGTGGGTGAGCAACTGCTTGTAAAGGAGGTTGCTAAGATAAGGAGGCAGAGAGATGAGGAGATGCAGAAGAAGCAGGCAGCTCCGGCCAATGATGAGAAGAATATGGGTGAAAACACGGCAAATGATGCGACACCTGCTATCGACGAGTTCCAGCAGAATATCATAAACAGCTACAACAACCCACTCCACCACAAGGAGAAGACTATCATACAGTTCCTGCTAAAGAACGGCAGCAAGATGTTGCAGGTTCCCGAGAACAGGGCTACAGGCACACCGGCGTTTACCGAGACGGTAAATTCTCACCTGCACTACTCTTTCGGCGACGACGGCATTGAGCTGTCGCATCCTCTTTACAAGAAGATTTTTGCCGAGGCCGGAGAGCACGCGAACGACCCGTCGTTTGATGCCGAGAACCACTTCCTGGCACACCCCGACGCCGAGGTGTCGAGCCTTGCGGCCGAGCTGTGCGGAGAGAGATACCTTTTGAGCAAGTTCTTTGCCGAGCAGGCCGGGGACGAGCGCAACGAGCAGGCGGTGCTGTTCGAGCAGACGACACGCCTTGCCGTGGCATACAAGTTGAGCATAGTAGACGAGATGCTCAAGGAGACAATGAACCGTCTCAAAGCCCCTGCCACAGCAGCCGACCCGGCAGCACTGCAGGAGACGATGGAGGATTTCAAGTACCTTAAAGAGACACAAGCCGCACTGAACAATGTGCTGCGCGGATATGGATTCGGCAATGTGGCGCTTAATGTATAAGCGCCACATTGCCTGCAGAAGCCTAAAGGGGCAACAGAGGCTATAAAGGCCAAAGGGGCTTACCGAATGGAAGATTTGCCGATTTTGGTTTTCACCTTTAACGCGCACGCGTATATATAATAAGGAGTAAATTTTGGATATTTTAAAATATTGAATACATTTGCAACAACAAAACACTACAGCCTATGAAACATTAGCGTATAATAGAGTACGCACATTTTAGACATATTGGAAAAGCGTTTTAGCTGATATTCTGCGTTCCCTAAAGTTTGGCGACTGAAAAGGAAGAACCAACAAGAGTATGGCAAAAATGCTCGTGCTATGTAGCGCGGGCTTTTAGTTATTCTGTTGGTTAGGTTACGCCAAACACCTTGGGACGAGAATACACTAAAATGTCCTGCGCTTTTTTATGTGTGTACATCAAACACCCAAGGAACAACGGAGTAACCCGAAAAGCCGTAAGTGAGTAGGAGAGAATTTTATATATAGAAATAGAGTATGAAAACAAAACTATTTAGTTTATTAGTTGCATTATTTATAATCACATCTTGCTCAAACAGCAACAACACAAGCGTACATAAAAATAATGAACCAACCACCACAAAAAAAACAACAACAAAAGAAGCATTAATTAACGATGGATGGACAGAATTAGCAACAGTCAGTGCCTATACAGAAAAGGAAATCGAGGACAATTGTGGAATTGGCGAAATCTTTATAATATTCTACAAAGGGGAACATTATGCTGCAATAAGAAGCAGCGACAAAAACCTCATTGGATGCACGAGACACTCTGTTAGCAAAGGCAATTACAGAAAATGTGGCGAAACATATAGTGGAAGAATCTCATATTACGGAACGAATTTATATTTCAATTTTTAAAACAAACAGGTTGCACCAATTGGTGCAACCTGCCTTATTTTACAAACGCCAGCGGAGAAGTTAAGATCTTTCTCTGTGCTCAAGATGACAAAATCACGGAATAGAGGCTCCTCTGCCAACTGCTCTGCCCAAAAGACAAGAGCGCGGCGGTTACTACCGGTTTCTCAACAGATTCATAAACTCTTCGCGGGTTTTTGCCTGGTTGAAGGCTCCGCAAAAATCGGATGTTGTTGTAATGGAGTTCTGCTTTTTCACACCACGCATCTGCATACACATATGCTGAGCCTCTACGACAACCATTACGCCGAGCGGATTAAGAGTCTTTTGTATACACTCCTTGATTTGCAACGTAAGCCTCTCCTGCACCTGCAGACGACGCGAAAAGACCTCTACCACACGGGCAATCTTGCTCAAGCCTGTTATATAGCCGTTGGGGATGTATGCCACGTGTACCTTGCCGAATAAGGGCAGGATGTGATGCTCGCACAATGAGTAGAAATCGATATCCTTGACTATCACCATCTGGCTGTAATCCTCCTTGAACATCGCACCACGAAGGATTGCCTCGGGGTCTTCGTTGTAACCGGCGGTAGTGTCGAGTATCGCACGGGCAACACGCTCGGGCGTCTTCAGCAAGCCTTCACGCCCGGTGTCCTCACCAATGAGGTCAAGCATACGGCTACAGCACTCCTTCAATCCCTCAATACGCTTCTCTCTATCTTCTCCACTCATATTTTTTATATCAATAAGGCAGGTTAATCATACATTTCTTTACCGAGATTTCCTTGAATCTCTTGGTTTTCCTCAAGCGGTACATCACAAGCTCGGCCTCTTCGCGAGTGCGGTAGTCGCCATACTCACAGGTTCTTATCGGTGACTCAAAAACAACATACACCTCGGCACCGGGATAGTTGGCACGCATAAATTCGGCCATAGCGTTCGCCTCCTCACGCGCCTGGCGCGAATTGTTGCCCGAATAGACCAACACACGGTAGCCCTCGACCTGCGGAGCCTCGCCGTAGACATTGGCCATAGAGCCCATAAGGTCGAAAAGTTTGTCGGGCTGGTTCACACGCACCTTTCCCTCGCCACGGTTAAAGCTCTCGAGTTCACTGATGATGTTGCTCTGTGCCCCCGCACAGAAGACACAGAACAACATTGATATCAGAATTGCAAAGCGTTTCATCATTACTTGAAAGCGTCGATGATACCCTTGAAATCGGCAACCTTGAGAGCAGCACCGCCAATGAGGCCACCGTCAACGTTAGGATTGGCGAAAAGCTCCTTTGCATTGCTTGGCTTGCAGCTGCCACCATAGAGAATGGAGGTGTTCTCTGCAACCTCGTTGCCATACTTCTCGGCAATTGTAGAGCGGATGTAGGCGTGAATTTCCTCGGCCTGCTCAGGAGTTGCTGTCAAGCCTGTCCCGATAGCCCATACCGGCTCATAAGCAAGGATAATCTTTGAGAAATCCTCGGCTGAGAGGTCGTAGAGAGAACCTGCAAGCTGCTCATAAACAACCTGGTTCTGGATGCCCTGGTTACGCTCCTCGAGTACCTCGCCGATGCAGAAGATTGGTGTAAGACCGTTGGCAAGTGCAAGCTGCACCTTCTCCTTGAGGATTTCTGCTGTCTCGCCATAGTACGCACGACGCTCTGAGTGACCGAGGATAACATACTTTGCACCTGTTGAAGCAACCATAGCTGCTGAAACCTCACCCGTGTATGCACCTGACACCTTATCGGCGCAGTTCTCGGCACCTACACCGATAACAGCCTCATCAACGATGGGGGTTACAGACGCAAGGTGAATGAATGGAGTACAGATTACTACATC
>CALBKR010000364.1 GCA_937896105.1 uncultured Bacteroidales bacterium | reverse complement strand
AAACTGTATATTCTTCTTTACTTACGTAATGGTGATATTCAAATCTTGTATAATACTTATCATTTTCTTTTCTCTGATAAATAAATACTACTCCGGTAATTGTTTTGTTTTTGTATTAAAAACGCGAGCCGACAATGGCTCACGAATGACAAAGGTAGCAAAAATATTGAATTATGGAAACAGGCGATGGATTTATTGCCTATTTTTGCAGCAGGCATATATATTATGAAAAATGAGATATTAAAAAAGGAGATTGCAAGGCTTTGGGCAGAAGCTTTCGGCGAAGAGCAAGAGGTGATAGGCCTTTTCTTGGAGCATTTCTACAACCGCGACAGGATGTTGTACACGGAACGCGACGACAGGCTACTGTCTATGCTACACATCGTGCCTTTTATGCTGCAAGAGCAGAAGGTAGGCTACATATATGCCGTTGCCACTGATATAACCGAAAGGGGTAAAGGGCTTGCCACATTACTTATGCACAAGGCTGTTGAACGTGCAAGGGAGATGGGGTTGGATGCACTTGTGCTGATACCGGCCGACGATGGATTGAGAGCCTTCTACAGCCGTTTGGGGTTCATTGGTGATGCAAAAGTTGCGTTCGACGCACCACACGGGTTCGATTTCGGAACAGGTGACAGCGACAACGACCGCATATGCTGGTTGCCGTTGAAGGATGACTTCAAAGTTACACCACCTTGTGATGACACAGCCATATTACTTACATATACAGGTTGACACTATTTGTAGCACAGGTTTGTGTGATTTTTAGGCAAAATATTTTTGAGCGTTGCATTTTATGTCTATCTTTGCAGACGCAAAAAGCACGGGCAATCAATGCAACTGCAAGCATTGCCGAATTAGCTCAGTTGGTAGAGCAACTCATTCGTCCAAAAGATGAATAAGGTTTGGCCGGAGCAAGGATTTTATAATTTGTTGGTAATATTTAAACTAACATACTGCCGAATTAGCTCAGTTGGTAGAGCAACTCATTCGTCCAAAAGATGAATAAGGTTTGGCCGGAGCAAGGATTTTATAATTTGTTGGTAATATTTAAACCAACATACTGCCGAATTAGCTCAGTTGGTAGAGCAACTCATTCGTCCAAAACTTGATAAGGAGTAGGTTCGAGGGTTGTGTAGCAGACAAAAAATTGCCGAAGTTGAGCTTTTGAAAAAAACATTTTGCCGAATTAGCTCAGTTGATAGAGCAACTCATTCGTCCAAAAGATGAATAAGGTTTGGCCGGAGCAAGGATTTTATAATTTGTTGGTAATATTTAAACTAACATACTGCCGAATTAGCTCAGTTGGTAGAGCAACTCATTCGTAATGAGTAGGTCCGGGGTTCGAGTCCCCGACTCGGCTCAAAAGAAGGCTTTTAAAAGCCTTCTTTCGTTTATAAACAGGTAACAAATGTCGAACAATTACTTCAAATTCAAGCAGTTTATCATTGAACAAGATGATTGCGCGATGAAAGTAGGCACCGACGGGTGTCTGCTTGGCGGATGGTTCGACTGCCGCGATAGCCGCAGGATACTCGATGCCGGCTGCGGAACAGGGCTGATAGCCATTATGGCTGCACAACGCAGTGCTGCAGAGGTGGTTGGTGTGGAGATTGATGCCAAGGCTGCCGCACGGGCAAGGAAGAATGCCGACAATTCACCCTGGGGCGAGCGTATTGAAATCGTGCAATGCGACCTGCTCGAATACAATGCCGAAGCACCCTTCGACACCATTGTGAGCAACCCGCCCTACTTTGTAAACAGCCTGAAGTGCGACGACACATCGCGCAGCGTGGCAAGGCATAGCGACACGCTTGACTGCAGAATGTTCTTCGGGAAATGTTGCGGAATATTGAGCAAGAACGGGCATATATCGATTGTCATCCCCTGCGATATTTTTGAGGAGTGGAAGAGCGCTGCTATGGAGCACGGGCTCTACCCTACACGTATCACATTTGTGAGAACGACGCCAAAGAAGAGACCTAAAAGAGTGCTTGTGGAGTTCGGCAGGGAGATGCCTGAAGTTACACTCGAAGAAACCTTGATTCTTGAGACATCACCGGGTGAATACAGCGACGAGGCAAAGGAGATACTGCAGGATTTCTATCTTAAACTTTAAAGGGAAACCCCAGCTGACAAATCGCATCAACAGCAAAAACACCTGGCAGGGCACAACCAGCCCGGTGTATCAAGTGTAAATATTTTTCAAAAAAAATCATTTCTTTTTTCCAAGCTTTGGCAACGATGGCAAGGAACCGGCAAACATCTCATATAACTGACGGTACAAAGGTACAGGAGCACAAGTTCCGTCCCAATCCGGGCGAGCCATCACCTTTATGCCATCGGGTACCATTTCTATCACCAGTTCGGCATCCATTTCGCAGGGTTCGCCATCGTAGTGTACAGGGCCAGCACTCTCGCGCACGATACGCAACCACGAAGTGGTGAGCGTAGTCATATGACTGCTCTTCGAGAATGTATGCCTAAATAGATGAGCAGCCATCAATGGCATCTCCACGGTGCTGAAGGGTGAAAGTATCGACACGGTGAACATTCCGTCACGCATAGATGCAAAGGGGGTGATATAGGCATTATTGCCATACTGCGAAGCATTGCCGCAAGCAACCACAAACGCCTTGAACTTACTCTTGAAATGAGGAGTCTCGACATAATAGGTCTCGGGCTTGTATGTAACCCAGTCGACAAGCGATGTC
>CALBKR010000363.1 GCA_937896105.1 uncultured Bacteroidales bacterium | reverse complement strand
ATTGGGTAACGAGTTCCTGATCTACAATTTTTCCGGCTTCATCATATATGTCGCCGGGGCCAAAAGCAACACCGTCCCAGTTGGTAGTACCGGGAATCGAAATCACGCCCTTGAGGGTGAGGTGGATGCTGCCGTCAGCAACGCCCTCGGTGTCGCAGATGGCGCGGCGGATGGCGGTGATCATCTCGGCTTCTGCATCGGCAGGGAGCTCCACCGTAAAGGTTCTGCTGCCGGTTTCCAGAATTGCGGTTACTGCCTGATTCAGCGTTGCTGCATCGGCTGCATAGTAGATGTTCGTGCCATCGGTGACGGTTGCGACCACGGTCATGTCAGCGCCGCAGACACACTTGCCGGTGGTAACATCCAAGGTGTGAGCGCCCAGCTCGCCGTAGCTTTCGCCGCAGTTTTCGCAGACTGCCAGAGTGGTGCAGGTCGCCGTGCCGCCGGAGTGTTCGCCCTCGCAGGTTCCATCTTCCTTGAGCAGACCGCCCAGTGCGCCGTATTTCACGACCTTATCCGTGGTGGTGGCATCCAATCCAGTGTAGCAGTAAATGGTGCTGTTCTTTACCGAACCACCATCGCCGCAGTTAATGCTGCCGGTAGCGTAAGTGTCACCGGATTCATCCCCCAAATATCCGATATAATCAGAATACGGGTTATATCTAAAGGTGTGAACCTCAGAATCTGAGATGATCACAATAGGGATCGTATCCGACCAATCAAGCAAACTCCAAGCGTTGCCGATACCGGGAGCAGAAGTCCATCTGTCACCGGCACCATAGGCATATACGACTGCGTTTGTAATATTGATTGTTCCGCAGGTACCTTCGCCTGCTGCACCAATGGCTGAAGCGTAAAAGTTGTTCGTATACGCATATACTGTGACGTTTGAAATGTTAATGCTACCGGCATTATAACTTTCGTTGTTGTCGTAGTCGTACTTTCCGCCAATGGCTGCGGCAAGAGTACCGTGAGCACGAAGAATATTATCCGTCCCGTTTGAGGTAATATTAACTGTTCCGCCCTCTGCAACGAAAATACCACCACATGGCTCATTCCAAGATTCGGTTTTTGTAGTGCCTATCGTATTGTCACCCAACACAAATATGGTTGCGTTGTTGCCAGATGCAACATCAATAGCACTGCCTGTTCTAACCGTAATGCTTGCATCATTCAGAACGATTTTGGGATTTCCTTTTTCTACCTTGATACCGTACTTGCCGGAGCCGGTGAAGGTGTATTCTTCGCTGTCGCTGATGACATAAGTCGCCGTCAATGTAGACAGGTCTATAGTCGAGGTTTGCGCCCATGCTCCTATTGGCATCATAATTGCTATTAAAGCAAATAATAAAGTTTGTAGAGTTTTTTTCATATTAGGTTAAATTTTATACATAAAAAAAGCACAACTTAATGGCGTGTTTTTATTGAAATATATTAGCCATTGATTGTGCAGCGTTTATTCCTGTTGTTTACTGTGGTTGTGGTCAGATGTCATTGCAATGAAAACAGCATTTGTTGGATGGTGAACAAATGATGCCCACACACCGCAGTTGTTGCTATTTACTTGATTCCTGTCCACCTTAAATTCTGTTTTTAGTAATTGATGATTTTGTTTATTCTCTCGTTTTTTAGGTTAATGATCTTTTGTTTGTATATATTTCAATGGCATAAAAATAGTGAAATTTCTGTGCTTTTTTTTATTTAACTTGTGTTATTTTTAACAAACAAACTTTATTTTTATTTCGTTAACTTTCATTTAGTAAAATAAAGTTATAAAAAAGTGGTACGGAAGTGATGGAATCTTCCGTACCTCTGATAAAGAAAGAACTAACATTTGTGTTTGTGGTAGGCCTTTTCTAGTTTTTTGTCGTATTGGTTTTCTGCGTAGGCAGGTCCGTTGTAGCGTTTGGCAAATCCGGCCCAGTCCTTGTTTCGCAGATAGGTGTCGAGTCTGTTGCTTTGTATAAAGGCGGTGAACAGGTCTAACTGCTTACCCTCGTTCTCTTTCATAAGTGCAACGAACTGCTGTACGCTGTCGCATTTGCAGGTTGCGTAGTTGAAGCCCATTATCTGAAACAAGCCCCAGCTTGCAGAGCTTATGGCTGCCTCTTCATCTATGGCAATGGCTCTCTCAAGGCGTTCATATTCCTTTATTCCACCTTTGTGATGCTCCTTACTCCACTTGGGATATAATATATCCTCGTTGTAGGTGGTGTAATCTTCGGGGTTCTTTCCTCGCTTCTTGAGTTCGTTCCAAAAAATATGGCCCTCGAAGAGGATTGCAGGTTTGTCTATATCAAAGAAGCCACCTCTGCCACCGGTCTCCACCTCTTGCACGGCCTTTACTGTTGCCACCTCTACATCAAGTGTAGTGGCACAGCGTTGAAAGTCCTCTTCAGTGAGTTGGAGGCTTATCATTTTCTCTACATCGTCACTCTCCAACATTTCCCAGGTGCGTGTTCCTACTATGCCGTCGGCTGTTAGTCCGCACTTTGTTTGGAACTCGCGTACAGCTCTGTCTGTTCCTTTGCCGAAAATGCCGTCTGCCGTTAGGCTGTAGCCTTGCATATTCAATAGGTGTTGTAGGCATGTCACTTCTTTGCCCCGGGAGTTCAGTCTGATTGTTTTCATATATATAATGTATAAAGGTTATAGGGTTAGCTTGAATTTTATTTGTAGCAATTTTTCACTCTCTTTATAGAGTGTTATTGTAGCTACAGAATCCTTGCCTTTGGCACGGTTCACAAGTTCAAGCATCATTGTTTCGTGTACTTTTACTGTGTAATTATGATTGCATAGCACTACATACCTTTCTTCTTGGTAAATACAAGCTGCAATGCGGTGTCTTTGATTGTCAATAGCTCTATGCCGTTTATTTGGGCGAGGCTTTCCCTCAATCGCCACGTAAGGGCATTGTATCTGTTGTTCACATCCTTTTCGTTTATAGTCCATAGCCTTTGGCAAATTTCCTTCTTTGTCGCTATGTAGTCGTCGGCATTTATAAGCATCTCGAAAGTGGTGGCTTGTGTGCCGGGGAGTTTTACCAGTTCCCCTGTTCTTGTGTTCGTAATGCTCTTCTCGTTGTAGTTGTATGTTATGTCCTCTATCGTTGTCAAGGGGATATCTACCGTGGTGGCGGTGGTGCTTTCGTTGGACTCTATTTTTTCTACAGCGTTCTTCTCCTCCTTGTTCCCTTTGGAAGTAAAGAGCCACACGATGATAGCCGTGCAAATGGCAACCCACAGTTCAAGCCCCCACCATTTGGCACTCTTCATTACCTGAAGTGCCGGGATATGCACCTCGCTGAATAGATATGCCTGGTTCTGTATGCCCAATCCTACGGAATCTGTGACAAAACAGTCCCTGCCGTTCATATGCTTGGCCGATACAATAGGTGCTTTTATGTCGAGGTTTATCTCTCCGCCCTCGGGGAACATATCGCGTAGGTCTCTTGTCGAGAGGAACAACGCACTTTCTACATCAAAGCCGGCTGCTTTCAGGATGTTGTTCCAAATGGAGTCGGCGATAAAGAGTTTGAAAGAGTTTGCATGAAGCAGCAAAGTTTCTGTACCTCTTCTGTGAAACTCGGTGAAGTCATAATCTCTTATAAACTTATGCGGCACAATAATCAAGCCGTTCTCATCTTCAAATTTAAGGTCGTGTACCTCTTTGAACCTCTCGCTGTCACTTTTCTTGAAAAAATACATTCCCTCTCTCACCAGAATACTGTCGGCAAAGGAGTGTGCATTTGCTGCAAACAGCCCGTTTATTTTCTGTTCAATCTCCTCCTTCTTGCCATTGTATGAAACGGCATAAATTATACAGTATGTCAGTATGAGTGCAATGCTGCACAGTGTCACTCTTTTAATCATAGTTGCTAATGTTTGTTTAGTTATTTACACCGCGAAGATAAATGATTTTAACGTAGTTTTTGACACCAATCCCACCCAAACACTCCTATCTTACACAATTTGCTTAAAATATAAGATTTGTAAGATGAAATATAAGACACAATTACAAAGTGTATGGATTGTATGGCATAATTTTGTGCTGTGAGGTTGTAACAATTGGGAACCCATCCGTCTTATAGGTATAAGTGTGATAAACCGAAAAATATGAAACCGACAAAACACCTACTTTTTTTAGCGGTGCTGTTTGCAGTGTCATCTGTTGAGATAGTGTGTGCGCAAAACACTGATAAAACGCTTGTTTGTGGCGACATAAAAGACATAGCCCCCCACCGCCGTATTGAGGGCGCGACCATCGAGGTCCTGCGTATGGACAGTACTCTTATAGCAAAAAGTGTCACAAGACCCGAAAACAATCTGCCGAACATTGATGGTGTGCCTATGAATGGTTGGGTAATGATTAAAGAAAGGATAAGGGACGAGCGTGTATTGCTGAAAGTGTCACACCCCGAATACGCAACAGAATATTCTGAATTCAAACTTATTGGCAGCCGTAAGTGGATTTTCAACTTTGGTAGCATACTGCTTTTTCGCGACAATTTTCAGTTGGACGAGGTTACTGTTTCGGCGACCAAGGTACGAATGGTAATGGGTAAGGATACTATCACATACAATGCTTCTGAATTCCAGTTGGCACAGGGCAGTATGCTTGATGGTCTGATACGCCAGTTACCGGGTGTTATGCTCGACGGTGACCGCATCACAGTAAACGGGCGTTTTGTCAGCAGTCTGCTTGTGAATGGCGAGGATTTTTTCAAAGGCGACCCGAGTGTGGCACTTCAGAACCTTCCTGCTTATATGGTAAATAAGGTAAAGGTATATGAACGCACACCCGACCACGCTTATATAACAGGCGTAGATTCATTGAAAGAGTATCCTACAGTTATGGATGTACGGCTCAAACGCGAATATGCAACCGGTTGGGTAGCCAATGCCGAGGCTGCATACGGCACGGATAACCGCTATTTCGGACGTGTGTTCGGATTGCGTTTTTCCGATGTGTCACGCTTGGCACTGTTCGGCAATTTCAATAACACAAATGATACCCGTTCCCCCGGAAGTTCGGGAAACTGGAATCCCGAGTGGCAGGCATCGGGGTTGACGAATATGCAGTATGGCGGTGCCGAACTATTGTTAAAGGACCTTGATGAGGAGTGGAAACTGACAAGCAATGTTAAACTGATACACGAGGATATAGACAATTTGTCAATAGGGTCAGGCAGTTACTTCCTTGGAGCAGACAATGTTTATATGCGTAACAGGAACAGTAACCGCACCGACCGCCTCAAGGTTATCAGTAATAATAACTTCAAGCTGAAAAAGAGCACTTGGTATGCTTCCGTCAGTCCGTCGGTGCAATATAGTGATGGCAGTAACCGCATAGAACAGTTAGCAGCCTCGTTCTCGACTAATACTGTCGATAGCTATCGTGGTGCAACCATTGATACCCTTTTTGCGGGCATTGGCAGCAAGCAATTGGAGGAGTCATTGATAAACCGTGTCGCCAATACAGGAGAGGGTTGGAACAAGAGCATTTCGGCTACTCTCAATGCAAACGCAGTGATAGATATACCACACACACCGGATTTTGTGGATATAAATCTTAGTGGTAGCTTTGACAAAGCCAACGGTGAGAATTACTCGCACATCGACCTGCGCCACGGCAAGAACACAGCAGGTAGTGATATGTTCCAGAATCGCTACAATCCATCATCGTCACTGAACTACAAGTATGAAGCATCGGCAATGTATAATTATTCCAATGCCAAACAGAACCCGTTGCGTGTAAAAGCTTTGTACAGCTATAGCAAGCATTACTCTTCGGGAAATTACAAGCAATATCGCCTCGACCGTTTTTCGGAGTGGAGTGGCGATACATATCCACTTGGTGCCTTACCTTCGACTACCGACTCCCTGCAACAGAGTCTTGACTATCAGAACAGCTACCGTTCTATTGCCACCAGCGACATTCATAAAGTAGATATAAAGGTGATTAAGCATTTCAGACTTTTGGGCAAGCAGATGAATATTTTATTGCAGCCGGTACTTCGCGTGCAAACAGACAAATTGGATTATACGCGAGGGGAGGTGGATACGATAACAATGCGTAGCACAATTATTCTTGAACCATACGTGCGTTTGGGATTCGATGATTTCGGACTATCTTATCATATAAGCTACAGCGAACCGTCGCTTGTGCGTATGCTTGATATTGTAGATGACAACAATCCGATTGTTGTACGTTACGGCAATCCCAACCTGAAACGGACACTCCGACACAGTGTGAATCTCAATCGCTCATGGTGGAAAAGAGAAGTCTCACGTGATATACGTTTGACTGCACGATACAATTTTATTGAGAATGCAGTTGCCGAGGCTATGGTGTATGACCCACAGACAGGTATCCGCACCTATCGCCCCGAGAATATCGACGGTAATTGGGATGCCGGTGCGGCGTTCCACTTTACACAAGCACTTGATAAGGAGCAACGCTTTTTCCTGACAACCAAAACCGATGCATCATTTGCAAACAGTGTTGATTATTTGTCACTGGCAGATGCTGTAGAAAGCACACGCAGCGAGGTTCGTAACCTTGTGTTGAGTGAGAATCTTGCTCTTAATTACAAATGGAAGAACTATAGCATTGGACTGCGCGCTGATGTGCGTTATACCAATGCAACAAGTCCGCGAACAGACTTTACCACAATAAATGTGGCCGATTTCAATTATGGAGTAAACGCACAGCTCAACCTGCCGTGGAATTTCTCGTTGAGTACCGACCTTACTATGTACAGCCGACGTGGTTATGAAGACCGCACAATGAACAGCAATGATTTGGTTTGGAATGCCCGACTTACGAATGCCTCACTCCTGCACGGTAATCTTATATTCATACTCGATGGCTTTGACATTTTGGGGCAGCTATCCACTGTACGCCGTACCCTCAATGCCCAAGGCCGCACCGAGACTTGGTACAACACCGTACCACGCTATGCTATGCTGCACATTGTTTATCGTTTAAATATTGAACCGAAGAAAAGAAAATAAGTCAGTGCTCATTGTAACAAATAGGCATCCTATCCGTCTCATAGGTATAAACATTCGCTTTATATGCTATGTTAACATTAATTAACAGGGGGGGTAAAACTATTAGCCGATATTATTATAATTGCAAAATCTTAAACAGATTCAAAATAAACCGAATAATATGAAAAAACTATTCTTAACCCTTTTTCTTGCATTTGTCACCGTATGTGGCTTTGCACAGGAAATCAAGAGTGTTGACACAAAGTTTGAAGACTACCAATTGGTTGCGACATTTGACGATTGTCTGTCACTGTTGCAACAGGCAGGATATAATATGTTTGTCTATGATATTTCGACATTGAAAGACAAGGCAACGTATGTTGAATTCAGTGTAAGGGAATATGTGAATGGTAATTTGGTGGATGAAGAACATTCGCATCAACATAAATCAAAAATAATTTCTCGAATAAGTGAATTCAGTGAGGAAGAACAGAGAGTGATAAAGGCGTCGGCAATTGCCGATGACGAGGATAATGACATCTTCCGCCTTGCAACACGATTGAAGATAGGTTTTACTCCTATTGGTGCGGATATGGAACAAAGGGTGCAAATAGAAGTTGCCGGAAAAGTACAGATGGCACTTTTTAGCAAATTGTTAAGTTTACGCGACAACCGTGTAGATAAATCACATCGCAAACTTGATTATTATACAAGACCTTTCATAATTGATGGTTTTGAAAAGGGAAAATTCATTCCGCTTGTTCTCTATGCAGCTCCCTGGTGGGATGAGAAATATGAAACATACCGCCTCTGTGGCGAGACAGAGATACCTACGGATATGAGTAGTCAAGTTATGAAACTATCGCCACACTATTTTATTATTGGAGTTGAGTTTGAATAATCATAATGAAAAAACTATTTTTAACCTTAATCGTCGCATTTGCCACCGTATGTGGCTTTGCGCAGGATGCTGAATCAACCAAACTAGATTATTATGAGATAAAGGGCATATTGAAGAATGTGCCTGACGGTACAGTATTGCAACTATTCGCTTTCGAGGGAGAACGGGGCTTCTTCGTTGGGACAACAAAAGTGGACGGCGGTGAATTCTGTTTCAAATCGGCTCCAAGAGGTGACGGCGCAGACATGCTTATGATTGCCGGTTTCATGAACGAGGGTTTCTCCTTGTTGGGTACACATCTATGGGCTTCGGCCGGTGATTGCATACTTGTTGAAGGCGAGGACAAATTGCTGTTTACCTGGAAGGTTACAGGTGGTGCCCCCGAAAATGCAGTCTGGGCAACCTATCGCCAAAAGTCATACAAGGAGTGGAAACGCTATGAGCAAATACTATTGGAGAAGAAAGCCCTGAAATCGCAACTTGCTTCAAACAATGATGCCGTTACCAAATATATACAACTAGAAAAAGAGGCCGATGAATTACAGTTGCGAATATGTAAAAACGACTTGGAAATCATGAAGCGCACGGTTGTCGATGAAGTATGGATGAACCGTTTCAAATCCTTGTCATCAATAGCAAGTCAGTACAATAATATTTCCTGTATCAAAAAACTAAAGAGCCTGTATGATAAGTTGACCGATGAACAACGCACGCACCCTGACGCACAGAAGGCTTATGAAATCCTTTACCCCCAACAGCAGGAGTTGGTAAAGGCTTTTGACGGTGAATTGACCGACCTTGACGGTAACAAGCATTCGCTCGCCGAACTGAAAGGCAAATACATTCTGCTCGATTTTTGGGCAAGCGGTTGTGGCCCTTGTATAACTGCATTGCCCGAGC
>CALBKR010000362.1 GCA_937896105.1 uncultured Bacteroidales bacterium | reverse complement strand
ATAGTGTTATTTAACATGATAATGAAAAAAAGAGGCTCCGGCCTCTTTTTTTATTGGAGAAAACTTCCTATATTTGCATTAGCAAAAGCAAAGAAATCTGTCTCTCGGGGCAAACATTCTGACTGTGAGCTGTGTTCTTTGAAATGAAGAAGTGAATGATGAAATGAAGGTGTAGAAGGAAAAAGGAATTGTATGTTAATGAGCTTGGAACTTTCAACTTTCAATTTTCAACTTTCAATTCAAAATATAGTCGTGTCGGTTTAGACTGGGAAACTCATCAATTATATCTGAAAACCGAGGACAGCTTCGACTTCCAATGGCGGGCCACGCCCCGTAAGGGGTAACCTTGAGTCGGTGGATTACAAAGGGGGCGAGCACTCAAATCCTATTTCTCGGAGTTTCATCGCATCAATCCGGCACGACTTCTTTATATATATAAACGCCAAAAGGTTAATAAACGTACTGTTGTGGGTAGAAACAAATTTTCAAAACGCGAAATAGACATTATCGGTAAGCTGCTGAGCCGTAAGATGGCAGGCAACCGCAATCAGCAGAAGATGGTGAGACATACGCTTCGCACCGTCTTTGACTTTAATATCTCTGACTTCAACGTGCAAGGAAAGGCCTTCGGACCCGAAGACCTGCAATCTTGTGTGCGCCGTGGCGTTATCCATATTTTAGATGATGCAACCATAGAGACCATGAAGGTGCGCTATGCCGAAAAGAAACAGCACGAGGAGGCTTTACGCCAAGCTGAGGCTGTGGCCGACGGCGAAGCGGTAGATTGGCAAGAGGTGCAGCGCCAGTGGGACGAATATTACGCTCAGCATCCGGAATGACTCTCTCAAATTTATAATGCCTCAAATGGCTATGTAGCATAACTAGTATTGGTGGCAAAGAAGCGCGTGAGACCTTAGGGTCTTACGCGCTTGTTTTTTCAGAAAAATGACTTTTCCGGGATGTTTTCGGCAAAAAGTGTAAAGAAACTTTACAATTTTCGCTCAAAAAAGCGTTTTTTCGATTTTT
>CALBKR010000361.1 GCA_937896105.1 uncultured Bacteroidales bacterium | reverse complement strand
TCTTCGGGGAAGCGCTGTGCACCCTCCTTGCAGAGGTCGAGCCAAGTTGCTGTGTCACCGAGCTCAACTGTCGCAACAGCCTTGTAACGGAAAGCTGTTGGAGCCATCTGCTCGTTTGCCATAGCAAGGTCTACGTGTGTGAGAACCATTTTATAGTCCTCGAGCTGCATACCGCAGAGAGCCATATTGTAAGCAGCAACAGGCACATTGGTTGTGTCCTTTGCCATTACATCGAGCTGATAGAGCTTGTCGGCGGTGTAGATGAACATCTCGAAGAGGTCATAAGCCTTCTTGTACTCCTCGTTGCCATAGTAATATGCACCGGCATTGTAGAACTGGCCATACTGCTGCATATAAGACATCTTGAGGAACTCGCCATAACGTGGCTTTACCTTGCCCTTCTTGTCGGGGAGCTGGTCACACTCCTCGCACATCTTGAGGTCTTTACCGATTTCATAGGTGTAGCTATAGAGCTTTGCCTCGTCATAGGCAGCACCCTCGACACGCTTGTTGTTCTCCTGGTCTATAACAGCCTTCTTTGCATTTGCACTTACATACCATACATAGGCATCCTTGTTTACCAGTGGGCTTGCCAGGACGGGCTTCATTGCATTTGCAGCACCAACCGGGTCGCTCTGCAGGTTAACCTCTGCATCGTTTGCGATACGCATAAGAGCCTTAATCTGTCTCTTCTGCTCTTTCAATTCCTCTTTTGAAAGTTCCTGTCCGAACGCAAATGTTGCGCCAAGAACCATTGCTAAAGATAATACTAATTTTTTCATATCGTTCTCGTTTAAAGTTATTGTTCGTTTGTGTTCTCAGTATTGATTGGAGCATCAATTGTTGTACCAGTTTCGGCCTTGTACTCGTCGATTGTCTCCGGGATATCGATATTCTCTTCAACCTCGTGCGACACCTTGCATACAGAACCGATGCAGTCATTCTTCTTGCCGAGATTGATGATGCGTACACCCTGTGTCAGACGACCCTGTACAGGAATCTGGTCAACGGCTGTGCGGATGGTGATACCCGATTTGTTAATAATCATCAGGTCGTTATCATCGTTCACATCCATAATGGCCACAAGCTTGCCTGTCTTCTCTGTTACCTGGAGTGTCTTGACACCCTTGCAACCGCGGCTCACTGTAGGATAGTCCTCTACCAACGAGCGCTTGCCGATACCCTGCTCCGATAGCACGAGCAGGCTATGCTCTGCATCGTCCTTCTTCGGCAACACTACCATACCGATTATCTCGTCGCCTTCTTCGAGTTCCATACCCTTGACACCGGTTGCTGTACGACCCATTGCGCGCACTGCACTCTCGGGGAAGCGGACAGCCTTACCGCCACGGTTGGCCAGGATTATGTCACTGTCGCCATCGGTTAGCGCAACAGATATCACGCGGTCATCCTCGCGGATGCTGATGGCGATGATACCGTTTGTGCGTGGACGCGAATACTGCTCGAGACTTGTCTTCTTGATGATACCGTTCTTGGTGCAGAAGACGATGTTGTGGCTCTCTATGAAATTCTTGTCGGCCAGCGTTGTCACACGCACGAATGCATTCACCGCATCATCGGCGTCGATATTGAGCATATTCTGTATTGCTCGACCCTTCGAGTTCTTGTTACCCTCGGGAATCTCATATACCTTGAGCCAGTAGCACTTTCCGCGCTGTGTAAAGAAGAGCATCGTGTTGTGCATTGTAGCGGTATATATGTACTCGATAAAGTCGCTGTCGCGCGTATCGCTGCCCTTTGAGCCCACGCCGCCACGGTTCTGGCTGCGGTACTCGGTGAGCGGTGTACGTTTGATGTAACCAAGGTGCGAGATTGTGATGACCATCTCGTCGTCTGCATAGAAATCCTCGGGATTGAAGTCGCTCGATGCACTGTAGTCTATCTTACAACGGCGCTCATCGCCATATTTCTCCTTGATTTCGTTAAGTTCGTCCTTAATGACCTTCTTGCATAGCTCCTCGTCGGTGAGAATTGCGTTATAATACTCGATTTTGCGCATAAGTTCCTCATACTCGGCGTGCAGCTTGTCCTGCTGTATGCCGGTGAGCTGTGCCAGACGCATCTCAACGATGGCAGCTGCCTGCACCTCGCTAAGACTGAAGCGCTCCATAAGTGCCAGGCGTGCATCGGCAGGTGATTTCGCAGCCTTGATAAGGCGTACCACCTCGTCGATGTTGTCCGATGCTATTATCAAACCCTCGACAATGTGTGCACGCTCCTCGGCCTTGCGAAGCTCGTACTTTGTGCGGCGGATAACCACCTCGTGACGGTGCTCAACAAAACATCCGATGCACTCCTTGAGCGACAATAGCTTGGGACGGCCTCCTACAAGAGCGATACAGTTCACGCTGAACGATGTCTGCAACGAACTCATCTTGTAGAGCTTGTTGAGGATTACGTTTGCATTGGCATCGCGCTTTACATCGATAACAATGCGCATACCCGACTGGTCCGACTCGTCATTTATGTTCGAAATACCCTCAATCTTCTTCTCGTTGACCATTGAGGCGATATCCTTGATAAGCTCCTCCTTGTTCACGTTATAAGGAATAGCCGTAACGACAATCTTGTCGTGAGTGCCCGACTCGATTTCGGCTACGGCACGCATTATCACGCGGCCACGGCCTGTCTCGTATGCATCACGTACACCGTTAAGCCCGAAGATGTCGCAACCTGTAGGGAAATCAGGGGCCTTGACATACTGCATCAGGCCATCTGTGTCTATTTCGGGGTTGTCGATATATGCCACACAGGCATCGAGAACCTCGCTGAGGTTGTGTGTCGGTATGTTTGTCGCCATACCTACCGCAATACCCGATGAACCGTTTACTAGCAGGTTAGGGATGCGTGTAGGCATCACTGTGGGCTCAACGAACTCGTCGTTGTAGTTGGGCTGGAAATCGACGGTCTCCTTGTAGAGATCCTGTGCCATATCCTCACCAATCTTGTGCAAGCGTGCCTCGGTATAACGCATCGCAGCCGGTGAGTCGCCGTCAATTGAACCAAAGTTACCCTGTCCGTCGATGAGCGGATAACGCATCACCCAGTCCTGAGCCATACGCACAAGCGCGCCATAAACCGATGAGTCACCGTGCGGGTGGTACTTACCGAGTACATCACCGACGGTACGCGCCGATTTCTTGTATGGCTTGTCCGATGTGTTGCCGAGCTCCATCATACCGTAAAGGATACGGCGGTGAACCGGCTTCAAGCCATCCCTTACATCGGGCAAGGCACGGGCTACAATCACCGACATCGAGTAGTCAATGTAGGAGGATTTCATCTCCTCTTCGACATTGACTCTAATAATTCTGTCGTCTTCAATCATTTAAGTTAGTATTATAAAATTAATGTTATTGTTCGTTGTGTTTTACACCTTATTATATATAAATACATCGCTAAATTACTTAAATTTGCCGAAACGTGCAAGCATTTTAAGTTTTATTAAGCTCTAAAGGCCCCAAAAACGGCTTTTAAGACCAAATGCGCTGAAAACGCGTTTAAACGGCCTTTAAAAGCATTGCGAGATTTTGTTTTTCAACACCGTTCTTTAAGATGGCCGGGAAAACACGATTTTCGCGCTATCATGCGCGTCCACTTGTTGCATAGGATAAAAATCACTATCTTCGCAGGCGGAAAGAGAGCCATAAACTGTATTTACAAAATTAAATTATATATGCGAGTTGATATAATTACAACATTTCCCGAGATGATGGAGAGCTTCTTCAACTCATCGATTATGGGGCGTGCACAACGCAACGGATATGCCGAAATTTGTTTACATAATTTACGGGATTATACAACCGACAAGCACAGAAAGACCGATGACTATCCCTTTGGAGGATGCGCCGGACTTGTTATGAAAATCGAGCCCATTGACAATTGTATCAAGCACCTCAAGAGCCAAAGAAATTACGACGAGGTCATATATCCCCCCCCCGACGGTGCTGTTTTTGACCAGCCGATGGCAAATTCGCTCTCGATGAAGGAAAATCTCATCTTTTTGTGCGGTCATTACAAAGGAATCGACCATAGAATTCGTGAACACTTGATTACAAAAGAGATAAGTATCGGCGACTACGTTCTGACAGGTGGCGAATTGGCGGTAGAGGTAATTTGCGATGCGGTCATTCGCCTAATTCCAGGCGTAATTTCGGACGAGACATCGGCATTGAGCGACTCTTTCCAGGACAATTTGCTTGCTCCGCCTGTATACACTCGCCCGGCCGAGTATAATGGGTGGAAAGTTCCCGATGTTCTACTCTCAGGACACGAAGCAAAGATACGCCAATGGGAGTTTGAACAATCGCTCGAGCGTACAAAGTTGCTCCGCCCCGACCTTTTGAAGTAAATTGAAATTTATTTACACAATTACATTTGTATATACAAAAGTAGCAGCACAAAATAATACTACACAATTGTATAATCATAAAAAAACAGAAACCTGGCGGTTCCTGTTTTTTATGATACAACACGAGCGGTAATCAAACCTGCAAAGCTCCTATCAGTTCATCCACAGAGTTCATCTTGTGGCGTACAAGATAGTCCTCGATATAATCGACAATCTCGCCGGTGACCGCAGGATTCATAAAGTTGGCAGTTCCCACCTCTATAGCACTCGCTCCTGCAAGCAGGAACTCAATGGCATCAGCACCGGTTGTGATACCTCCGATAC
>CALBKR010000360.1 GCA_937896105.1 uncultured Bacteroidales bacterium | reverse complement strand
GATGATGAGGCCACCCCAGATGCAGAGGAATGAATATCCGCTGGAATAGAATCCGTAGTCAGCCATGTCCCACCCGAGTTCCAGCTGTCCTGGGTTCTTGAACAGCTCTGAAAGCGATGAGAACATGTCGTCGAAGAAGTACGACGCGAACATAGGAACGACAAGGCATGCCAGCACCAGCCAGCATGCCCATCTGTTGTCCCTGAGGGACTGTCTTAGTCTTGTCATTATTTCTTTACATTAGGCTCTTCGAGTCCGTAGCCTTTTTTCCTGTCCTCCACTTTGAGGAAAATGGACATGATGAACGCAAGGATACCGAATGAAGAGAATATTATCATTGGAGCGAGATATCCTCCTGTTGACTCGAGTACGCTTCCGATAAGGAGAGGAACAAGGAAGAGTCCGATGTTCTGCACCCAGAAGATCACGCAGTAGGCCGATCCGAGAATCTTTTCGTCGATGATCTTAGGCACGGAAGGCCACATTGCCGACGGAACAAGCGAGAATGCTATGCCCAACAGTACCATTACTATAACTGCGAACCAACCTTCGTTGAGCAGGGGCATTGCAAACAGTATGTGGACGATGGTCAGAAGCACCGAACCACAAATCATAAGTGTTGCGCCTTTGCCCACTTTGTCGTAGAGCGAACCAAAGAGCGGGGTCAGCAGTATTGTGCCGAAGGGCAGAATGCCGGGGATTCCGCCTGCAAGCTCGGGGTTGACATTGTACTTTATAATCATAAGGTTGGTGGCAAACTTAAGGAAGGGGAACACTGCCGAGTAGAACATAAGACACAGCAGTGTGATGAGCCAGAATCCTTTGTTGCAGAAGATTACTTTCAGGTCGCTCAGCTTGAATTGCTCCTCGCCGGCGCTATCGGTCTGTTGGATGGACGAGGCGTCGAGTTTCTTATCCATCACACAATATACAATGTACGAGAGCATTCCTATGCACAGTGCCGAGGCTCCAAAGAGTACGGGCGATGCCACTATTCCAAATGCTTGGGCAATGGGTAGCGAGAAGAATAGTGCGCAGGCTGTTCCTATTCGGGCGAGTGCTACTTGCAGGCCCATTGCAAGAGCAAGCTCGTGGCCTGTGAACCACTTTGCAATAACCTTTGTTACGGTGATTCCGGCAATCTCGGCGCCGACGCCGTAGATGGCAAAGCCTAAGCAGGCAACAACTACTTGTGTGGGCAGCCCGAAGAGCTCGCCCTCGAAGCTGCTCACGGCGTACCACTTAATGGCTGCACCGAGGAACATCAGGCCGGTGCTCATAAGTCCGGTGAAGCGTACGCCCATTTTATCGAGGATAAGTCCGCCAAAAAACAGCATCAGCAGGAATACGTTGATGTATCCGTATGCGCCCGAGAATATTCCGTAATCGTCGCTTCCCCAGCCGAGGCCTTTGATGGTTGTCTTTACAACGCAATTCTTTTCGATGAGGTTATTGTTGTTGTCGCTGTATTTTATCTGATACTCGTCGCCTGCGTTTATGTTCTCGGTGTCAACCGATGTTACGGCTATTTTTGACAGCGAATCGGCCGAGAGGTAGGTACCGTCCTCGAAATATACTACGCTGCCTTTTGTGGTCAGCGGTGTCTCAAGGGGGCCCATTACGTCGGTGAAGAAATAGGCTATCATCATTGTGAACGAGACGATGAATAGGGCGCTCCAGCGCATTGCTTTTGAGTCGTTCAGCTTTTTCTGTATCTTTTGTGTTGTTGTCATTGTTGGTTTTTTATGTATAGTGTTTGTTTATGTTACTTTGCGCTCTTTACCCATTTGTCGAGCCACGAGAAGAATGTGCGCTGCCACAATATGCCGTTCAGAGGCTTGAGAACCCAATGGTTCTCGTCGGGGAACAGAAGCAGCTGCGCGGGCACTCCCTTGAGCTTCGCGGCGTTGAAGGCGGCCATTGACTGCGACGAGAGGATGCGGTAGTCGCGGTCTCCATGGATTAGAAGTATTGGTGTGTCCCATTTGTCGACGAATCTGTGCGGAGAGTTTGCA
>CALBKR010000359.1 GCA_937896105.1 uncultured Bacteroidales bacterium | reverse complement strand
CTCAATGGGCAATCCCTTTGACACATCGCGCTTGTACTCGCTGTCGAGAGTGTAGAGAGCATACTCCGAGTGCCCGGTGATGAAAAAATCCCGCGTCCCTCTCTCCTGCATTATGTAAACACCCGAAATCTCCGACTCCGACAGCAGTTCTATGCGCTTCTCGGCAACTACCTCGTCCCGCCATAGTTCGGTGTGACGGCTGTGCGGTACATATATCGTCTTGTCGAACCCTTCGAAGAGCGGCAGCTCGGGGCGGGTTATCGTGTGGGGGAAGAGTCCGAACATCTTTTTTGGCAGCAGGTGTTTCTGTATGCCGAATTTCCGGTACAGCCCGGCTTGTGCTGCCCAGCATATGTAGAGCGTCGATGTCACGTTGCGGCGTGCCCAGTCGAATATTTCGCACAATTCGGGCCAGTAGGTAACCTCCTCATACTCAATCTTCTCAATAGGTGCTCCTGTTATTATTAGCCCGTCGAAACGGCTGTCGCGTACCTCACTGAATGCCGTGTAGTAGCGTTCCATATGTTCGGGGCTTGCGTGCTTGGGAGTGTGGGTGTCGAGCTTCAGCAATGTAAGTTCCACCTCTTCGTCCGATGCGGCAAGCAGGCGTATGAAATCGGCTTCGGTAGTCTCCTTCATCGGCATTATGTTCAGCAAGGCAATGCGAAGGGTCTTTGCAGTAGGCTTCTCAAGAATCTCTACCGCATTCCCTTCGTCAATGACTGCTTGCAGTGCCGGTAACCCGGCGGGTACTTTTAGTGACATATTCTTAAACTGAAAACTGAAAGTTTTGACAATACGGGTCGCTAAAGCAGGTGCTGTCAAAAGTGAAAACAGCGCTGCTCCTTTCTTGTTTTTACCAAATCTTCAGACGCTCATTCTCGGGGACGAACAAAGGATCCTCTTCGGTGATGTTGAATGCCTTGTACCAGTCGTCGATGTGGGGCAGTGTACCGTTTACCCTCCAGCGTGAGAGTGAGTGCACATCGCTCTTGGTGAGGTTGCGTATCTCCTCGTCGCGTACGTGGCCTGCCCACACGCCCGAATAAGAGAGATAGAAGCGCTGTTCGGGTGTCAGCCCGTCAATTTCGGGCAACGGATTATCCTTTGTCGCGTTCTTGAATGCCTGCATAGATATCATAAGACCACCGTGGTCGGCGATATTCTCGCCCAGTGTCAGCTTGCCGTTTGCATTGAGTCCCGGGAGTACCTCAATCTTGTCGAAGAAATCGACGATAACCTGTGTGCGCTCGTTGAACTTGGCTGCATCCTCATCTGTCCACCAGTTGGCGAAATTGCCCTCCTTGTCGAATTGGCGACCCTGGTCGTCGAATCCGTGTGTCATCTCGTGCCCGATAACAACGCCGATGGCGCCATAGTTGAACGCATCGTCCTCGTTCATATCAAAGAACGGGTACTGAAGAATGCCTGCAGGGAAGCATATCTCGTTGGTTGTGGGGTTGTAGTATGCGTTCACGGTCTGCGGTGTCATATGCCACTCTTCGCGGTCAACAGGCTTGCCCCATTTCTCGTCCACGTGTTTCTTCCAGCCGAACTCCGACATATTGCGGCAGTTCTCGGCATAGCTGAGTGCCGGGTCTATGGTGAGCTTGCTGTAATCATCCCACTTGTCGGGGTAACCAATCTTAACGGTGAATGTGTTGAGCTTCTCGTGTGCAGCCTTCTTTGTGACATCGCTCATCCACTCCTGTGCATCGATGCGCTCTCCGAGTGCAACTTGCAGGTTCCTTACAAGCTCGGTCATACGCTCCTTGGCGGCAGGGGGGAAGTGCTTTGCAACGTAAAGCTCGCCAATGATGTCGCCCAGTGCGCC
>CALBKR010000358.1 GCA_937896105.1 uncultured Bacteroidales bacterium | reverse complement strand
AACTGCTTGAGGTCGCTGTTGAAAGGCGAAAGTATTGCCGACAGGCGCTCCTGCGTCTGCTTGTTGAACTGCTCGCTGTTCTTTTCCAGAGCATCCGAAGCCATCGCCTTGAACTCCACACGCATCTGTTCCAAGGCAGCCTTGTACTGTTCCTTCTGCGCCTCGACGGAGAGAGCCAGCGCCCTGTTCTCACTCTCGAGCGAAGCGATACGTGTGAACTGCTCCTCGCGCGCAGCCTGCATATTGCGTAGCTCGGCATCGCTGTTGCGCACATCGTCGTTAAGCCTTGTATTCAAGGCATCGAGCATCCCGTTTTCTTTCTCGAGTGCAGTGTATTTGCCATAGAGGCGGTTGTAATATATGGCCATCGCGGCTACGGCTGCTACAAGCAGCGCAATAATAACAATAAGCAGTGTCGTCATTTTCCTTTGTGTAAAGCGTTATTAATCTCCAACACAAAGCTAATGAAAACAAACCACTCCGGCAAATATAATTAGCCATTTATTACTTAAATATTGACAAAATGAATTCTATTGCATATATAAAGCCTGGCGATGCGTTTTTCCCAAGTAATGCAGCAAGCAACCTTTCAAACGAGAAGAGCCCGGAAAGGCCGCAACCCACACGCTTGGCGGCGGCGTATCTTGCGGTCTCATTGGCAAGGCGTGCCCGGCGCACATCTTTCAACGAAGATATACGGTAAAAATCACTTTTCTTCGCTCTCATCTCCATTGCCCTCCTCGAAGAATATCCTTGCAAAATGCCTCACAAGCCCATCGGCGAACAGCCGTTCACGGAACCGGTAGACAATCACCGCAGCCATAACAAGCAACAGAGCCACCGCTATTATTGACAACGGCACACCCACGAGCGGTGCAAGGAAGAACACCATCGCCACCAACAGTGCAATGTAGGCAACGAAAAGGAGCAGGAAGAGTACAAAGCCACAGACTATGTCGCCGAAAAGCAGCGACAACTGCTCAACAAGCCGCAACTTATAACCGTCGATACTCCTTTTCAGATACTCAAGGGCGTCCTTCGATATTTTCCCGATATCGTTTGCCAGCCCCATAACTACTCCTTGACAGTCATTTTCTCCTCAACCTCACAGCAGCACTTGTCCTTGCAGCCATCGATAGCCTCACCGATGTGCTTTTTAAGGTTATTCATCCTGTCCTTGATATCCTGTCTCATCTCCTCGCCCTTCTTGGGAGCGACCATCATCATCACCAGCCCGCCGGCCAACACGCCACCGGCAAAAGCTATCAAACTGCACAATCTCATAACAAAAATATTTATCGGTTAATACTCCAAGGTTCCAAAGCCAAGCCTTTTGTCCAACAGGAAAGGAATAATTGCGGCGTAGAGGGAAAAATACAAACCACTTTCTTGCCTGTTTACCCCAAAAGCACTACCTTTGGTTCACCTGTACACAATAAACAACTGAATTATGAAAAAGTACGGAACCATCCTGCTATCATTAATGATTTTTATGCTTTGCTCCTGCAACAGCAAGAACGGAGCCGAAAAAAGCGACACCCATAGCGCCGGCAACATCATCGAACAGCCCAATGACACCGTATTGAGCATTAGCGATACTATTCCGCTCGACTGTAATGTGCAGGGCTCGCCGATGTTGAGAATCAACCTCACGCTCACCGACCTTGTACTCGAGAACGACACGGCAAAACAAAGAGCCGTCGGCGACATTGCATACATACTGTTGGCCGGTGAGGAGAGCAAAAGCATTGTCGGGACAGGCAACAGATATCGTGAAATCCTGAAAATGGAATACCTCCGTCTGCATCCCGATTATATCAACATCAAAGAGAACTACGAGAACCCTCACTGGCTAAACCAGGAGCACACAATAAGCAGCGAATGTCGCACGGGCTACAAAGGAATAGTCAACTACATCATCAGTTTCGAGGAGTATACTGGCGGAGCACACCCCAACAGCTACAGGATAGCACTTAACTTCGACCCCGACAACGGTGCCGAGGTATCACTTGACGGAATAATGAAGGATGGCTACGAGCAGCCACTGCTCGAGCTGATAAAAGCCTCAATAATAGAGTTCCTGAACCTGCAGAGCCCCGAAGAACTTGACAAGGTTCTCTTCGACAGCAAGAGACTCCCCATCACAAGAAACGTTGTTATCGGGAAGGATAAACTGACATTCATTTACAACAGATACGATATTGCCCCCTATGCCGTGGGCGAGATAATTGCAGAGATACCATACGACAAACTTAAAGGTATATTAAAATAATGGAGACCATTCTAAAATACTTCCCCAATTTAAGCGAGTGGCAGAAGGAGCAGTTCGCAGCACTGTACGACCTCTACTACGACTGGAACAGCAAGATAAACGTGATATCACGCAAGGATATCGAGAACCTCTACCTGCACCACGTGCTTCACTCGCTTGCAATAGCAAAGTACATCACCTTCAAGCCCGGCACAACAATTATGGATATGGGTTGCGGCGGCGGTTTTCCCGGCATTCCCCTTGCAATAATGTTCCCCGAGGTCGATTTCCACCTTGTCGACAGCATTGGCAAGAAGGTGCGCGTGGCCGGGGAGATTGCACAGAGCATCGGGCTCACAAATGTGCGCACCAGCCATAGCCGTGCCGAGGAGATTAAGGAGAAATACAGTTTTGTTGTGAGCCGCGCCGTGATGCAGCTGCCCGACCTGGTAAAGATATGCCGCAAGAACATATCAAAAGAGCAGGCCAACGCCTTACCCAATGGCATCATTTGCCTAAAGGGCGGTGATATGACTGCCGAGACACACCCGTTCAGGAACTGTTGCGAGATTGTCGAGGTGGGCAGTTACTTTGCCGAAGAGTACTTCAAGGACAAGAAAGTCGTTTACGTGCAAGTGTAGGAAAGAGTACAGAGTACAGAGTGCAGATAACAGAGAACAGAGAACAGAGAACAGAGAAAGTTGTGAGTAAGCGAGTGGATAGGAAAAGTTTACTAACTAAAAACTCTCCCTCTAAGTTAGGGGGAGTCCCGCAGG
>CALBKR010000357.1 GCA_937896105.1 uncultured Bacteroidales bacterium | reverse complement strand
AACGATAGTGATCAAGCAAATGATCACATCGTTCTTTTGAGCCATCCTCTATAATAAGCAACTCAAATGGTTTTACCGTCTGAGCCAACAGACTGTCGAGCAGTTCCTTTACCTCGCCTGGTCTGTTATAAACCGGGACAATTATAGAGTATAACAAGTTTCAATCCTTTATTATGGTTCTTATGCCTTTACGCGACCCACGTATGAGCCATCGCGTGTGTCAACCTCGACAAGCTCGCCCTCGTTGATGAAGAGAGGCACGCGAATCTCGGCACCGGTCTCCAATGTGGCAGGCTTTGTAGTGTTGGTCGCTGTATCGCCCTTAAGACCCGGCTCGGTGTATGTAACGGCCAGAACAACCTTTACAGGCATATCGGCGAACAGGATTGTCTCTGTAGAAGCATCGGTAACAACATCGAGAACCATACCCTCCTTCATATATGCCACACCGTTAATCTGGTCGGCAGGGATGGGTATCTGCTCATATGTCTCCTGGTTCATAAAGATGTAATCCTCGCCCTCCTGATAGAGATACTGGAACTGGCGACGCTCAACACGTACATCCTCAAGTTTCTCGCCGATGTTGAAACGGCGCTCCAATACGTAGCCGTCAACAACATCCTTCAGCTTTGTACGCATAAAGGTGTTACCCTTGCCAGGCTTCACGTGAAGGAAGTCGATACAGAAATACAACTTGCCATCCATACGGATAGCTGTACCTATTTTAATGTCTTGAGCATTAATCATAAAATATTATTTTTAAAATTAGACTATTCCTTTTCGAAAAACTTTGCAAATATACAAAATCACAAGCAAGAAAACAATTATTCACAAGGAAATTGCCCGATATTAAGAAAAAAAGCGACAAAAAGGCAGCGACAAGAGCAGTGATTACGAAGAAGCGGAAAGCCTGATGCGAATATTTTTCTATTCAATATTTTTTCACTATTTTTGCATTATTGAAAAAGTATACCCGACTGCTCCCGCAGCAGTTCTGCAGACACACCCCGACAACACGATGCGTCGCAGATACATAATACGATTTAAACTTTTTATCACTTTTGATGTCAAAAAAAACAAAAAAATATGGCAATGAACAAATATCTTAAATGGGGACTTGTTGCTGCTATTACAGCCGGAGCCGGCGTATATGGATACCACAAGTTACAGCCACACCAGAACGAAGAGCTCGCGAAAAGCGACAATGCTCCTACAAGGGGCAAGAAGGTACTCAGTGTGACAGCAAAGGTGCTCACGCCACACCTTCTCACTGACGAGATACTCGCAGTAGGCAAACTGGTGCCCGATGAAGAGGTACAGCTCACATTCGAGACATCGGGCAAGATAACGGAGATATGTTTCGAAGAGGGCTCATTCGTAAAGAAAGGCACATTGCTTGCCAAAGTCAACGATTCACATCTTCAGGCACAGCTGTCGCGTCTGGAAGCGCAGGTTCCGCTTGCAGAGGAGCGCGTCTACCGTCAGAGCACCCTTTTGCAGCGCGACGCTGTGAGCAAGGAGGCTCTTGAGATTGTAAACACCGAACTCGCGACATTAAGAGCCGACATCGAGCACGTGAAAGCGCAGGTAAAGATGACCGAGCTGCGTGCACCGTTCGATGGCATTATCGGCTTGCGCCAGGTAAGTGTCGGCAGCTACGCATCACCATCCACAATTGTAGCATCACTGACATCACTGGTACCGATAAAGATTGAGTTCAGTGTGTCGGAACGCTATGCAAGAGATGTGAAGAAGGGTACAAACCTGACCTTCAATGTCGACGGGCACAACGACCCGTTCGAGGCACAGGTATATGCTACAGAGTCGAGCATCGACCCCGAGACACACAACCTCACCGTGCGTGCACTCTACCACAACAGCGACCAGAAGCTTATGCCCGGACAATATGCCGGTATAAGACTGAAACAAAAGGAAATAACAGACGCCATATCGGTTCCGGCCGAAGCCATTGTACCTGAAATGGGAATAAGCAAGGTCTTCGTATACCGCAGCGGCAAGGCCGAGCCCGTCAACGTGACAACAGGATTGCGCACCGATGCCGAGGTGCAGATAATCACCGGACTGCAGAGCGGCGACACAATATTGACATCGGGTACATTGCAATTACGTAAAGGTTCTGCTGTCAAGATTGAACATTTTGAATAACGTGCCTCAAAGAGTAGAGATATGAATATTTCCGAACTGAGCATCAGACGTCCCGTGCTTGCCACGGTAATCACCATAATAATCGTCATTTTCGGTTTCATCGGCTACAACAACCTTGGTGTACGCGAATACCCTTCGGTCGACAACCCTATAATTTCTGTGTCGTGCAGCTATGCAGGAGCCAATGCCGATGTCATCGAGAGCCAGATAACCGAGCCGCTCGAGCAGAACATCAACGGTATCCCCGGCATACGCTCCATTTCGAGTGTGAGCCAGCAGGGACAGTGCCGCATAACCGTAGAGTTCGAGCTGTCGGTCGACCTTGAAACTGCTGCCAACGACGTACGCGACAAGGTTTCACGTGCACAGCGCTACCTGCCACGCGACTGCGACCCCCCTACCGTTTCAAAGGCCGATGCCGATGCAGTGCCTATCCTAATGATTGCCATCCAGAGCGACAAGCGCTCACTGCTGGAGCTTAGCGAGATTGCCGACCTTACAGTAAAGGAGCAGTTGCAGACCATATCCGATGTCAGCAATGTTCAGATTTGGGGCGAGAAGCGCTATTCTATGCGAATATGGCTCGACCCGACCAAACTGGCAGCACACGGACTGACACCGGTTGATGTAAAGAATGCCATCACAAGCGAGAATGTCGAGCTCCCGTCGGGCAGCATCGAAGGCAACACCGTCGAGCTGACACTGCGCACAATGGGACAGATGCACACCGCTGAAGAGTTCAACAACATCATACTCAAGAAGAGCGGCGGGGATGTCATACGAATCAGCGATGTAGGACACGCAGAACTGGGGCCGGCCGATATCAAGAGCTATATGAAGATGAACGGTGTGCCGATGGTGGGTGTAGTTGTGGTACCGCAGCCGGGAGCGAACCACATAGAGATTGCCGATGCCGTATACGCACGAATGGAGCAGATGAAGAAAGACCTGCCCGACGATGTCGAGTACACATACGGTTTCGACAACACCAAGTTCATACGCGCCTCCATCGACGAGGTAAAGACAACCATATACGAAGCCTTTATACTTGTCATCATCATAATCTTCCTTTTCCTGCGCGACTGGCGAGTGACACTCGTACCCTGCATTGTGATACCCGTATCACTCATCGGTGCTTTCTTCGTAATGTATGTCGCAGGATTCTCGATGAACGTACTCACGATGCTTGCCATAGTGCTGTCGGTAGGACTTGTGGTCGACGATGCCATTGTGATGACCGAAAACATCTACATACGCATAGAACAGGGAATGAGGCCGCTAAGAGCAGGCATCGAGGGCTCGAAGGAGATTTTCTTCGCCGTCATCTCGACAACAGTGACACTCATCGCGGTGTTTATGCCCATTGTCTTTATGGAGGGCACCAGCGGACGCCTGTTCCGCGAGTTCAGTTTTGTCGTTGCCGGTTCTGTTGTCATCTCATCGTTCGCAGCGCTCACGTTCACTCCGATGATTGCAACCAAACTGCTCAAGCGCCGCAAGGAGCAGAAATGGCTCTACCGCAAGACCGAGCCGTTCTTCACCGGACTCAACAACATCTACAGCAAATCATTGGATGCCTTTATGAAGGTACGTTGGATTGCTATACCGTTGCTTATTGCAACATTTGTGCTGATATGGCAGTTATGGGGCAAAATACCGGCAGAAACAGCACCAATGGAGGACCGTTCGCAGATAACGGTCAACACACGAGGAGCCGAGGGTGTCAGCTATGAATATATGCGCGACTATACGGAGGAGATTAGCCGTCTGGCCGACTCCATTATGCCCGATGCAGAGTTTATCACAGCCCGTGTGTCGAGCGGTTCGGGTAACGTACAGATTACCTTGAAGGATATCAAGGACCGCGACTACTCGCAGATGGAGGTAGCCGAGCAACTCTCCAAGGCGGTGCAGAAGAAGACGGGTGCCCGCTCATTCGTGCAGCAACAGTCAACCTTCGGCGGCCGTCGTGGAGGTATGCCTGTGCAGTATGTGCTGCAGGCGACCAGTATTGAGAAACTGGCCGAAGTGTTGCCCGAGTTTATGACTCGTGTGTATGAGAACCCCACCTTCCAGATGGCCGACGTGAACCTCAAGTTCAGCAAGCCTGAGGTACGCATCCAGATCAATCGCGAGAAAGCCAACTTGATGGGTGTGAACACCCGCGACATTGCGCAGACCCTGCAGTATGGACTCAGCGGTCAGCGTATGGGCTACCTCTACCTCAATGGCAAGCAGTATGAGATTGTGGGTGAGATCAACCGTCAGCAGCGTAATGCTCCGGCTAACCTCAAGTCCATCTATATGCGTAGCGACAATGGAGAGATGATACAGATGGACAACCTCGTGGAACTTGTCGAGGGTATAGCACCTCCGAAGCTGTATCGCTACAACCGTTTCGTGGCTGCTACTGTATCGGCTGGTTTGGCCGAAGGAAAGACCATCGGTGACGGTCTTGACGAGATGGACAAGATTGCTGCCGAGGTGCTCGATGATACCTTCCGCACCGCCCTGTCCGGTGAGTCCAAGGAGTTCCGCGAGAGTTCGTCGAGCCTCTTCTTCGCCTTTGGCTTGGCACTCGTGCTCATCTACCTTATTCTTGCCGCACAGTTTGAGAGCTTCAAGGACCCCGTCATCATTATGAT
>CALBKR010000356.1 GCA_937896105.1 uncultured Bacteroidales bacterium | reverse complement strand
AATTTTAAAAACCATTATTTTGATGTTGATGGAAAATGCGAAATATCTATTAGTTGTTTAGGATTTGTAGGAATTACTGGTAAAGGTAAAGTTTGTGTTAAAACATTTGAAAATATTAATGTTATAAAACGCGATCCAATGGTTTAGGTTTTTATGGATAATTATTTATTAATTTTATATGAGAAATTAAAATCTAGTGGTCATCATAATTATTTAAAAAGATTTAATCATAGTATTGGTGTCGCTGTTACTTGTATAGAAATAGCTAAAAGTAATAATGTGAATTTAGATTTTGATAAATTATTTATTGCTGGTTTGCTTCATGATTATAGTAAGTATACATCTATTAGTGAATATGAAAGATTACTTGATAAATATTGTCTAGATAAGGATGTTTTAAAAGAAAATAAAAAAGTTCTTCATGGCATTTGTGGATATTTAGTTGTCTTAGATGAACTTAATATTACGGATGAAGATATACTTAATGCGATTAAATATCATGTTTTTGGTAATGATAGTATGAGTGTCTATGAGGAAATTGTTTATTTATCTGATTTTGTTGAACCAAATCGAACTGGCGATTTTTATGATAATATTCGAAAATATGCATATAATGATTATAAAAAAGCAATAGGAATTGCTTCTAAAAAACTAATAGAGTATTTAGAGGGTTTAAATGAAAAAATTCATCCTAATGCTTATCTAACTTATGATTATTATAAACAGTTTATTAAATAGAAAGGAAAATATGGAAATTTTAGAAGTTTGTTTAAACGCGATTAATGCCGCAAAAGGCAAAGATATTAAAATTTATGAAACTAAAAATATAAATCCGTTATTTGATTATGCGGTTTTAGCTACCGTTTCAACAAGCCGCCAATTAAATGCTGTTGCTCATCACGCTGAAGATGAAGCATATAAAAATGAAGAAATTAACTTTAACATTATTCCTGTTTGTAACAGCGTTGCATGCAGGCGCGCAGAAACCGGTCTCTTTTTCACACGAGATGACTGAGAATGGTTCGGAAGCCGTAATCGAGTTCTATGGTGAGATCCAGGATGGTTTCTATATGTATTCAACTGATATTCCCAAAGGCGGTCCGAGACCGACATCTTTGAGGATTACCGAGATTGAAGGCGCTGAACTGGTTGGAGACTTGGTTCCTGAAGATGAGCCTAAGACAAAATATGAGGAGGCTTTCAATATGCAGGTAAAATATTTTACTGAGTATGCAGTCTTTTCCCAGAAAATAAGATTTGTGTCCGATAGCTATAGAATTAAAGGCCGATTGCAGTATCAGTCGTGTGGCGTGCAGGGATGCATCCCCGGCCGCTACGATTTTGAAATTACCGGCAAGGCGCCTGCTGTAGCATCTGCGGAGCAGGTTATCGAGAAGGAGGATGCAGTGAATAAGGCACCTGCCGTTGATGCGGTCGAGGAGAGAAAGGTCCCTGCAGAAAAAAAAGATGAAGTCTCTGTTGTGCCGGTTGTCGAGAAGGAGGATGCAGTGAAGAAGGCTCCTGCTGTTGATGCGGCGAAGGAAGCAAAGACACAGGTCGTAGCAGAGGATGCCGCTCCGGTCAAGGTTGATGGACAGGCTCAGGCAGAACCTCAGCAACAAGTTGCCGAGGAAAACGCTCCTGTTGCTGCTCCTGAGCATCCGACCATTGCCGAGGTTGATACCTGGGCTCCTGTTGAAATGCCCAAGAAATCGAATGACAACTCGATATGGACAATATTCATTCTCGGTTTTGGCGGTGGCTTGTTGGCGCTGCTCACCCCTTGTGTGTGGCCGATTATTCCTATGACGGTGAGCTTCTTCCTCAAACGTTCAAAGGAGAAAAAGCAGGCAGTGCGTGAGGCCATCGTGTATGGTATCTCAATTATCTTAATATATTTGGTGCTCGGTTTGGCCGTGACATTGCTCTTTGGCCCGGCAGCGCTGAATGAATTGGCAACAAATGCCTATTTCAATGTATTCTTTTTCCTGTTGCTGTTGGTGTTCGGTGCCTCTTTCCTTGGCGGCTTTGAACTTAAATTGCCATCATCCTGGACAAACAAGGTTGATGCAAAGGCAAGCAGTACCACCGGTTGGTTGAGCATCTTCTTTATGGCTTTCACTCTTGCACTGGTGTCATTCTCCTGTACAGGTCCTATCATCGGTTTCCTGCTTGTGGAGACAGCGACATCGGGTGACATCTTCGGTCCTGCTGTAGGAATGTTCGGTTTTGCTCTTGCACTTGCATTGCCATTCACACTGTTTGCAATATTCCCTTCACTGCTGAAGCAGACACCACGCTCTGGCGGTTGGATGAACACTATCAAAGTTGTGCTTGGCTTTGTAGAGATTGCTTTTGCCTTGAAATTCCTTTCGGTTGCCGACCTTACAAAGGGTTGGGGAATACTCGACCGTGAGACATTCCTTGCATTGTGGATTGTTCTGTTTGCGTCGCTTGGCCTATACCTGTTGAAGGTTATACGTTTCCCACACGATGACCCCGAGGACAAGAAGACAAGCGTTCCTGCTTTCTTTACCGCGTGGGCATCCCTGGCCTTCGCCGTGTATATGATACCTGGTTTGTGGGGTGCTCCCTGTAAGGCTATCAGTGCTTTTGCTCCACCAATGTGGACACAGGATTTCAGCCTCTACGATAATACATTCAAACCCGACACCCACGACTATGACGAGGCTATCAGGATGAGCCGTGAAACAGGCAAGCCCATCTTCCTTGATTTCACAGGGCACGGCTGTGTCAACTGTCGTGAGATGGAGGCAGCTGTGCTGAGTGAGGCCGCAGTGCTTGATATCTTGCGCGAGAACTACATAGTTGCGTCGCTTTATGTCGATGATAGAACGGAGCTTCCCGAACCTTTCATTGGTAATGACGGTCTTGAATACAACGAGGTCGGTGAAAAGTGGACTTATCTGCAACAGCATAAGTTCGGTGAACTTTCTCAGCCCTTCTATGTGCTGGTTGACTCGGATGGAAAGCCTTTGAACGGTTCGTTTGCTTTCAAAAAGGACGTGGGTGATTTCATTGACTTCCTGAATGAGGGTCTGGATAATTTCAAAAAATAACAAACGGCAATTACATAGTTGCAAGAAAAATATATAAAATGAATCTGACATCATTAGCAAGGCCGGTTTTCCTTAATAGAGTAAAGAAAATCGCAAAGTACGATACCCAGGCCGAAACGATACAGCGTGATGTGCTGAAGCGTCTTATAAACACAGCTTCAGGTACAGAATGGGGTATAAAACACAAATATTCCGATATAAAGCAGTACGAGCAGTTTGCCAAGGCTGTCGATGTGCAGGATTACGAGTCGCTCAAGGGTGATATCGACCGTATGCGCCGTGGCGAGAAGGATGTGTTGTGGAAGGGCTGCTGCAAATGGTATGCAAAGTCTTCCGGCACAACCAACGACAAGAGCAAATTCATACCTGTTACCCCAGCAGGCCTGCAGAGAGCACATTACAAAGGCGGTTTTGATGTGGTTGCAACATACTTGGCCAATAATCCCAAGAGCCGCATCTTCTCGGGCAAGGCTCTTATTCTCGGTGGCAGCCACTCGCCTAACTACAATCTGCAGAACAGCCTTGTAGGCGACTTGAGTGCCATCCTTATCGAGAACTGCAGCACTTTTGTCAATATGATGCGTGTTCCCAAGAAAGAGATTGCCCTATTAAGCGATTTTGAGGAGAAGATGGAGAGAATAGCGCGTACTACATTTGACAAGAATGTGACAAATCTTTCAGGCGTCCCGTCTTGGATGATGGCTGTGCTCAAACATATGCTCAATATCACCGGCAAGCAGAGTGTCGATGAACTGTGGCCTAATCTCGAGGTCTTCTTCCACGGTGGCGTTGCCTTTACGCCATATCGTGAGCAGTATCTTCAGCTTATCCGCAACAGCAATATGAAGTATGTGGAGACATACAATGCCAGCGAGGGTTTCTTCGGTATACAGAATGACCCGCTTGATCCTGCAATGTTGCTGATGATAGACTATGATATCTTCTATGAGTTCATCCCATTTGAGGACCTCGACTCTGTCAATCCCCGTGTGCTTCCTCTCTGGGAGGTCGAGGTTGGCAAGAACTATGCGATGCTCATATCCACATCGTGCGGTCTTTGGCGATATATGATAGGCGATACTGTACGTTTCACAAGCAAAGACCCGTATAAAATTGTTATATCGGGTAGAACAAAGCACTTCATCAATGCGTTCGGAGAGGAACTTATTGTTGAGAATGCCGAGAAGGGCTTGCTCGAGGCCTGCAATGCGACTGGTGCCAAGGTGCTTGATTACACAGCGGCTCCGGTATTTATGGATGCCAATGCACAGTGCCGCCACCAGTGGCTTGTGGAGTTTGCCGAACTGCCAAACTCTTTGGAGAGGTTTGTGGAGGTGCTCGATACGACACTGCAACAGATAAACTCCGATTACGAAGCGAAACGATACAAGAACAAGACAATGCAGCAGCTCGAGCTTGTTGTGGCGCGCAAGGGGCTTTTCAGTGACTGGCTCAAGAGCAAGGGCAAATTGGGCGGTCAGCACAAGGTTCCCCGTTTGAGCAATAATCGCCAGCATATCGATGAGTTGCTTGAGATGAACAGATAATGAGCTATTGGAAGAAATTGATATCTGCGTCGTTGGCATTGCTGCTTGCTGCGTGTGCCAGCATCGGAACCCCGGATGGCGGTCCTTATGACGAGGAGCCGCCAGTCTTGGTTAAGGCTACTCCTGCTCTCAATGCGACAGGTGTCACAACTGCAAAGATATCGTTGGAGTTCGACGAAAACGTAAAACTGGAGAGTGCTTTCGATAAGGTCGTGGTCTCTCCACCGCAGATGCAATTGCCAGTAATAAAGAATAGTGGCAAGAAGGTTACTGTGGAGTTGCTTGATTCCTTGAAACCCAATACAACCTACTCTATCGATTTCGGTGATGCCATTGTCGACAACAACGAAGGCAATCCGTATGAGAACTTTGCCTATGTCTTCTCAACAGGTGAGCAGGTAGATACGCTTGCCGTGTCGGGTACCGTGCTGAATGCTGCCGACCTTGAACCTATTAAAGGTATTGTGGTGGGTCTTCACTCCGTTCTCGATGACAGTGCTTTTACAAAACTTCCGTTCGAGCGCGTGTCGCGTACCGATTCGCGCGGCCGTTTCACAATAAAAGGAATAGCACCGGGGAAATACCGAGTCTATGCACTCTCCGATGCCAACCAAAACTTTCTGTTCGACCAGAAAAGTGAAGCTGTAGGCTATATCTCTACAACCATTGAACCTTACGCAACACCAGCTGTCCGCCCCGATACCATCTGGCGCGACAGTCTGACAATAGACACTATCCGTTATGTCGATTACACCCGTTTTATGCCCGATGATATTGTACTGCGTGTCTTCAAGGAGGATTTTGCGACGCAATATCTTGTAAAGAACACGCGTGACCCGCATAATAAGATAACTCTCTATTTTGCAGCTCCTAACGATAGGTTGCCTAAACTTGAAGGTCTTGATTTTGATTTCTCCGATGCCTATCTTCTCGAGAAAAGTGCGAAGATGGATACTTTGGTCTATTGGCTTAAGGATTCTATGTTGTACCGCAAAGATACCTTGGCACTCAAGTTGTCATATACGGCCGTCGATATGCTTGGCGACAGTACCGATAGGGTAGACACACTTTTTGTAGCAGCCAAGAAACGTTGGGTCAAGGTGCAGGAGCAGCAACGGAAAAAATATGAGGAAGATGAGAAGGCATTTATGCGCGGAGCAAAGAAAAGAGAGGATTATGACGAGAACAATCCGCCGGTATATGTGCCCAAGACCAAGGTTCTCCCGGTACGTTTCAGCGGCACGGCATCGATGGATGTGACTGGTGACTGCCGTTTCTCGTTCGATGAGCCTCTGATATCCGTGGACACCTCGGCAATAAGTGTCAGCATTAAAGTAGATACGCTTTGGGAGCCTGTTGATCGTGTATTCCTTCAGGACACCATAGATATGCGCAAGTACAATGTGTATGCCGAATGGCGTCCCGGGCGAACCTATCGTGTCATTGCCGATTCTGCAGCATTCAAAGGGTTGTATGGCGGTATCTCCAATGCCTTCTCAAGCGAGATGTCGTTCCGTTCACTCGACGATT
>CALBKR010000355.1 GCA_937896105.1 uncultured Bacteroidales bacterium | reverse complement strand
CGCCCACCTCCTTCTGTATCATTCCGCTGCAGCAGGGGATGAACTCCTTGTAGTCGAGCATCTTGAAGAATATCTGGCTCGATATGTTATAGGGGTAATTGCCTGTGAGCATAAATTGTTCGCCGTCGAACAGGCGGTCGAGGTGCATCTTCAGGAAATCATCGGGGATGATGTTCTCCTCCTGCAGTTCGGGCAGGTTCTTGCACAGGTAGGCAACCGACTCTTCGTCTATCTCCACGACCTTGAGCCTGTGTGGCTTCTCAAGCAGGAACTTTGTGAGCACACCCATTCCGGGGCCGACCTCGAGCACTGGGATGCCGGGGCATACATCGACCGTGTCGGCAATCCTCTTTGCAATAGACAGGTCTGTGAGAAAATGCTGTCCTAACCTCTTTTTTGCTGTTACTGCCTTCATCGTCGGTTGCTTTTTCTATATTTAAATTTTAAATAAGCTTAAAAAAGCTGATTTTCTTCAATATATTCGCTATCTTTGCGATGTTAGATAGCTCCATTCGGCGGTGCATCTGCCCGTTGCAATGTTGCAAAGGTAACGAAAACTATTAAAAATGTTCCTAAAGTTGTGAAAAAGATTTTCAATTATACGTTAAAAACCGTGCTGCCGATACTGCTTGGGGCTCTCATCCTGTATATGGTGTACGACGATTTTGACTTTTCACAGCTGTGGAGCGAACTCAAAAGGATGAACCTCTTCTGGTTCGCGGTTTCGACAGTGTTCGGCGTGATGAGCCACGTAATCAGGGGCTGGCGATGGAAACTGACGCTTGCACCATTGGGCTACAATCCCTCGTCGTCGACCTGCGTCAATTCGGTCTATGTTGCATACGCAGCAAATCTTGTGCTGCCGCGTGTAGGCGAGGTTTCGCGTTGTGTAATACTTGAAAAGAATGAGCACGTTCCGTTTGCCCACGCGTTGGGTACGCTGGTGATGGAGAGAATGATAGATACAGTGATGGTGTTGTTGATAACATTTGTGGCTGTGGCGTTACAGTGGCCTGTCTTCAGCCGCTTCGTTGGCGAGGCCGGGCTTGAGGTTCCTGGAGGCGATTTCCTGACCACTCCCCGTGGCTGGGTGATAATACTGCTTTCGCTGCTTGCCGTTGCCTTGCTGTTCATCTTCTTTCTGCGCAAGCTCTCAATCTGGAAAAGGATAAGGTCGTTCATCTCACGTTTTATGGAGGGTCTTCTCTCTTTGAGAAAGATGAAAGACGGTTGGCTGTTTGTTGTGGAGACGGTGGGTATATGGTTCTGCTATTTTATGCAGTTCTACCTCTGCTTCTTCTGCTTCGGTTTCAGCAGCAGCCTGTCGTTGGCTGCGGCCTTGCTGCTCTTTGTGGGCGGCAGTATAGCTGTGGTTGTGCCCACTCCTAACGGGGCAGGCCCCTGGCATTATGTCATCATAAGCATAATGGTTCTCTATGGCGTGTCGACAACCGATGCACAGGTTTTTGCGTTGATAGTACACAGCGCCCAGACACTGCTCGTTGCAGCGCTCGGCCTCTATGGTATTGCGGCGCTTCAACTCAAAGGCTTGAAAAGCAAGCGTGTGAGTACAAAAAATAAATAAACAAATTACAAACTTTATAATTAATCAACAATTATGGCAATTACAATCAAAGATCTTCAGCCACGTGAGGTGTGGAAGCACTTCGAGGCTTTGACACAGGTTCCCCGTCCATCGGGTCACCTCGAGAAAATACAGAAATATCTGCTCGACTTCGGAAAGAGCATCAATGTTGAGACCTGGCAGGATGAGGCCGGCAATATAATTATGCGCAAACCTGCTACCCCCGGGCTCGAAGGCCGTAAGGGCATAATCCTGCAGGCGCATATGGATATGGTGCCGCAGAAGACTCCCGACAGCACACACGATTTTATCAATGACCCTATCAAGACCGTGGTAAAGGGCGATTGGCTCTATGCCGACAACACTACTCTCGGTGCCGATAATGGTCTTGGCGTTGCTGCCATTATGGCCATTATGGAGGATGCTTCGTTGCAGCACGGTCCGCTCGAGGCTCTCATCACAGCCGATGAGGAGACAGGTATGTATGGCGCGTTCGGCCTCAAGGGCGGCGAACTCGAGGGCGAGCTGCTGCTGAACCTCGACTCCGAGGAGGAGGGTGTGCTCTACATCGGCTGTGCGGGCGGTCTCGACATCTCTGCTTCAATGGAGTTTATGGAGGAGGAGAGCGATGATGCCGATGTTGCTGTACGTGTTCAGCTCAAGGGTTTGCGTGGTGGTCACTCCGGTCTTGAAATCAATGCAGGCCGTGGCAATGCCAACAAGCTTATGGCACGTTTCGTGCGCGAGGCTATGGACGAGTGCGGTGTGGTGCTCGCAAGCTGGAAGGGCGGCAATATGCGCAATGCTATCCCTGCAAGTTGCGAGGTGGTGCTGACACTGCCCGAGGAGGGTGTCGACGAGCTCAAGTCGATAGCTGCGAAATATGAGGCTCTCTACAACAGCGAGTATGCGACAATAGAGGAGGGTATCACACTCACTGTGAGCGAGGCGGAAATGCCCGAGACTGTTGTCCCCGAGGAGATACAGGAGAATCTTGTCGATGTTATCCTTGCTTGCCACGATGGTGTGTTGCGTTTTATTCCTACAATTCCCGATACAGTAGAGACATCGAGCAACCTCTCTATTGTGACTATCGGTGACGGCAAGGCCGAAATAAATATCCTTGCACGTAGTTCTTGCGACACAATGAAGGAGTTCCTTGCTCTTCAGCTCTCAAGCTGTTTTGCAATGGCCGGTATGAAGGTTGAACTGAGCGGTGGCTACAGCGGCTGGCAGCCAAATGTGAACTCGCCTCTGTTGGCGGCTCTCAAGAAGGCCTATAACGATATGTTCGGCAAGCAGCCCGATGTCCGCGTTATACACGCAGGTCTCGAGTGCGGTATAATCTCTACCAACTATCCCAAGATGGATATGGTATCATTCGGCCCTACATTGATGTCGCCTCACTCTCCCACAGAACGTGCCGAGATTCCGACTGTTGAGAAGTTTTACTCACTTGTCAAGGCGCTTGTAGTCAATGGTGTGCTGTAATTGCAGCAAAGCAATATGATAAATATTCAAGAGACTGAATAAAAACAGCTCTTCTTATCTCTCCGACAACAATTGGGTGACCCTTTTTATTCTGGGTTGCCCAATTGCTTTTGTTTAGTTTCTTTGGCATTCAGGGTCTATTTTTGAAAAAAAACTGAGTCGGGAATGAAAAAAAAGTGTAAAAAATTTTTTTTAAATGAAAAAATGATAAATTTGCGAGGTCAAACGATTAGGGAAACTCTCTTGTCGTGAATGTTATTAACCTTAATTATATAACTATGAAAAAGACATTCAAACTTTCAGCGCTGTTGCTTGCTGCAACTATTATGTTCTCTTCTTGTATCGGTTCTTTCCGCTTGACAAACAAAGTTAAGGATTGGAATGATACAGTCAGCAACAAGTGGGTTAACGAGATTATCTTCTTGGCTTTCCACATTGTTCCCGTTTATGAGATTACAATGTTCATTGACGCTATTGTTCTCAACTCAATCGAGTTCTGGACAGGCAAGTCTGCCGATGTTGAGGTTGGCGAAACAAAGATCGTGAAGAACGCTCAGGGTCAGGATGTAGAGGTGACAGCACTGGAGAACGGATATACACTTTCTAACGGTGACAAGTCTATGAACCTTCTGTTCGACGAGGAGACACAGGTATGGAGCGCAGAGTACAACAACCAGACAACACAGTTGATGAAGATGGTTGATGAGAACAATGCTCAGCTCTTCCTCCTGAACGGTGATGTTATGGATATCACTTTGGATGCACAGGGTGTTGAACTTGCACGCCAGTATATGACAAACAGCTTCGCAATGGGCAAGTAATTGCTTTAGATGTTGTTTATACTATACAAAGCCGCCTTTTGGGGCGGCTTTGTTGTTTTCTCGCTCGTTTGTTTATATCTTTGAGGTAAACCTCGAATATATACTGCACTCGCTGTGAAAAATACTGAAGCAAGCTTCGTATTTCTCGCTCGTTTGTTTATATATTTGCGCTAAAGCGTGAAAAAATGAAATGAATTGCTATGGAACATCCCGAAAACAATGAAGCATATAAAGGGTTGAAGGTGAACGACGGTGTCGAGGCACCGGGTTCCGTGAACCCCTATCTGTCGACAATGCGGCGCAAAAGGGCTGTACAGTTGTCGGTGAACGACTATGTCGAGGGTATACTGCGTGGCGATATCACAATTCTGAGCCGTGCAGTGACTCTGCTCGAGAGCCTGTTGCCCGAGCACCAGGCAATGGCGCAGGAGGTGGTGGAGAAGTGTCTGCCACATTCGGGGCATTCGTTGCGTGTGGGTATCACAGGCGTTCCCGGGGCCGGCAAAAGCACCTCTATCGATGCTTTTGGAGTGCATCTTCTTTCAAAAACAGGGGGCAAACTGGCTGTGCTTGCCGTTGACCCGAGCAGTGAACGCAGCAAGGGCAGTATCCTCGGCGACAAGACGCGAATGGAGCGCCTGTCGGCTCATCCACGCGCCTTTATACGCCCCAGCGCATCGGCAGGGTCGTTGGGCGGTGTAGCACGCAAGACCCGCGAAGCTATTGTGCTTTGCGAGGCTGCCGGTTACGACAATATATTCGTTGAGACTGTGGGAGTGGGGCAGAGCGAGACTGCTGTCTATTCAATGGTCGACTTTTTCCTTCTTATACAGATAGCCGGTGCCGGTGATGAACTGCAGGGCATAAAGCGCGGCATTATGGAGATGGCCGACGGTATTGTAATAAACAAGGCCGATGGCGACAACATCGATGAGGTTTTCTTTAGCGATGGCATAGTTTCCCCAGAGTATGAAGACGAGGT
>CALBKR010000354.1 GCA_937896105.1 uncultured Bacteroidales bacterium | reverse complement strand
GCGTGAGCCTTTACTGCGATCTGTTCTGCAGTGGCAGACTCGGTGCCCTAAGTATATGCTTCAGCCTCATTGAACGACAGAGAAAGCTGATCCATAAGATCTTCTATGCAAACGCATTCCGATTTGCAACAACATATTTATCATCTTCAAACTAACCCAATCAGGAAGGAAAACATCCGGTTAAAGTCGGCTTTCCGATGCTTGAACCCGCAGGTGACAGCCAAAACGTCGACATCGACCGCACGTACATTCAAGGCATACAGTTGACGGATGAAGGCGAATACAGGTTCTACATTTTCTGCCCCATCACCTCAAGAGACATTGAACTTGCGCCGGATGAACTGATCCTGTGGCTCTTTGACGAACAGGAAGACAGAAGCAAGGCCGCCTTCACGCTTTTGAAAACCGAGAGCGAAAAGGCCGTCTATTTGAACGCCGACGCGGCTTTATCGGATGCGACCATCAAAAACGTATCCCTCACCCAAACGCCTTTCGCATCCTACCTTGAAATCGATTACGCCTATGAATTCGATTATTTCAAGGTTCCTGCATTCTACATCGACGGACAGAAGGTGCACGAAGGAGCAATCACAAAAGAGGAGGTAAAGAGAGTACTTGAAGCTGCTCTGGAATAGACCTTCCAGGCGTTGAAATATCGTTTTTTATTTGCCGTTTCGCGCGTTATATATTATATTTGCAAAATAAATCACTAAAATTTATACCGATGAGTGACCAGAGATATATGATGCGTGGTGTTTCGGCATCAAAGGAAGATGTGCACAACGCCATCAAGAACATTGACAAAGGCTTGTATCCCAAGGCTTTCTGCAAGATTATCCCCGATATTTTGGGTGGAGACCCGGAGTATTGCAACATTATGCACGCTGACGGAGCTGGCACAAAATCCTCACTTGCATACCTCTATTGGAAGGAGACAGGAGACCTCAGTGTGTGGAAAGGAATTGCACAGGATGCTCTCATAATGAACATCGATGACCTGCTGTGCGTTGGCGCTACCGACAACATCCTTGTATCGTCGACCATCGGGCGTAACAAGTTGCTTGTACCCGGTGAGGTTATTTCGGCTATCATAAACGGCACAGACGAATTGCTTGCCGAACTGCGTGAAATGGGTGTAGGAGTCTATGCCACAGGCGGTGAGACAGCCGATGTAGGCGACCTTGTGCGCACCATCATAGTCGACAGCACAGTTACCTGCAGAATGAAGCGCAGCGATGTAATAGACAACGCGAACATAGCTGCAGGCGATGTAATCGTTGGAATGGCATCATACGGGCAGGCCACATACGAGAAGGAGTACAACGGAGGTATGGGCAGCAACGGATTGACATCGGCACGTCACGATGTGTTCAGCAAATACCTTGCCGAGAAATATCCCGAGAGCTATGACAAGGGAGTTCCCGAAGAGCTCATCTACTCGGGCGGCCTGAAGCTTACCGACGCAGTAGAGGGCTCGCCGCTCGATGCCGGCAAGTTAGTCCTTTCACCTACACGCACATACGCACCGATAGTAAAGAAGATGCTTGATGCCTTGCGACCCGAGATACACGGTATGGTACACTGTTCGGGCGGTGCACAGACAAAGGTTATGCACTTTGTCGAGAACAAGAGAGTGATAAAGGACAACCTCTTCCCCATTCCACCGCTTTTCAAGGCTATAAAGGAGCAGAGCGGTACCGATTGGGCTGAGATGTACAAGGTGTTCAATATGGGTCACAGGCTCGAGGTGTATGTAAAGCCCGAGCACGCCGAAGAGATTATAGCCATAAGCAAAAGTTTTGGTGTGGATGCACAGATTATCGGCCGTGTCGAGGAATGTGACCACAACGAGTTGATAATAGAGAGCCCATACGGCGCATTCAAATACTAATAATATGCCTTGCGCTTTGCGGCGCAGGGCATTTGTCGTTATAAAAGATGGAGAACAATTCACTGCTGAGCAAACTCAATGACCTTGAGGCAAGGTTCCAGGAGGTGTCGACACTGATAACCGACCCTGCTGTCGTTGCCGATATGAAACGTTATGTAAGGCTCAACAAGGAATATCGCGAACTTGAACTGATACTTGAAGCGCGCAAACGTTATATCCAGCTGCTCACCTCTTTAAGCGAGGCAAAGGATTTGCTTTCGACCGAGAACGACCCCGAACTGCGAGAAATGGCACGCGAGGAGATTGACAACTGCGAAAAGGAGATACCGGCAACAGAGGAGGAGATAAAGCTGCTGCTCATACCTGCTGACCCGCAAGACGACAAGAATGCCATCCTTGAGATTCGCGGCGGAACTGGCGGCGACGAAGCAGCAATCTTCGCAGGTGACCTTTTCCGTATGTACACCAAATATTGCGAGAGCAAGGGATGGAAGCTCGAGGTTTCGAGTTGCAGCGAAGGTACATCGGGCGGCTACAAGGAGATTATATGCACCGTAACAGGAGAGAAGGTATACGGAACATTGAAATATGAGTCGGGCGTACACCGCGTGCAGCGTGTGCCTGCAACGGAGACCCAAGGTCGCGTACACACATCGGCAGCATCAGTGGCAGTGCTACCCGAAGCCGAAGCTTTCGATGTGGAGATTACAGAGAGCGCCATCAAATGGGATACATTCCGTTCAAGCGGCGCAGGCGGCCAGAACGTGAACAAGGTGGAATCGGGTGTACGATTGCGCTACCCCTGGCTAAATCCCGAGACAAACCAGGTCGAAGAGATACTCATCGAGTGTACCGAGACACGCGACCAGCCCAAGAACAAGGAGCGTG
>CALBKR010000353.1 GCA_937896105.1 uncultured Bacteroidales bacterium | reverse complement strand
AGTTGCAGAGCGAAGGTTGGCACGTAGATGGCATCCTTACAACAAAAGATGTTACCGAGCTTCCAGATGATGAGATAGACGAGGAACTTGAAGATACAAAAGTAGAGCCCACCCCCGACGGCGGCAATGACAACGGTGGCGGTGATAATGGCAACGACAATGAGGTAGGCGAGGGCGAAGTGGAGTTTGACATCCATCAGCAGGAGCATCAGAATTGGAACGAGATAAAGACAACCGTGCATCTCAGAGATACAGTAAACGTACGTATCTTACTACCCATTGAGCAGCAGTATATTGCCGTTGCCGATGACTTTGATATTCGCGTCGGAGATACTTGGGGTTATATCTTTGAAGAAGAGCCCGTAGAGGAGATAACCGAAAAGATTAAGGTTGAATACAAGATAGGCCACTTGAATTTCGAGACGTATGTCTATGTTACACACAAGGCTAATGGCATTGAGATTCTTATAGAGGGTAGTACCTGCGCCGAGGCACTGAAACTCGCTCGTGAGATATACGACGACGGAATCACTTTCGAGATACACAGCTATATTTATCCCAGCGTTTCACCCGAAACAGTATGGAGCTGGTTACAAAATGTCGAGTGTGCGCAGACCTCGCTTAGTGGTTGGCCCGAAAGTGGCGATTGCTGTACTTATACATACGGACAGACAACATCGGCATATTTCCCGCACGAAGATATAGATTATAGTAAACGACCTGAATGACAGGCTAAGGTAAGCCTTGTAAGTTATAAGACAACTCTTGTCTTATAACTTACAAGCATAAATAATGCAACGCACAAGTTGACGAAAAAATAAAAATAGAATGGAACAAACATACACGTTTTACGAACTTGGATACCTCGAATATTTATGGTACTTTGTATATTCGTTGTACTACGAGTTTTTAGAATACCCACTGATGATAAGATTGTGCTCGGTGATACTAATCGGCCTCATTCTGATTATTCCAACAACCGTATTGCTGTTTTTTATACGCAATCAGCTGATTATTAGGAAAAAGAATAAGTTGAAGAGAGTGCGTGAAAGGTATTCGGGCGTGTTTCGCGAGATACTCAAGAATCCCAATAATCTTAGCGAGGATATTGTACGTGAAGAAATACTCAATTGTCGCGGAAAAAATGCGTCGTCAAAATTTTCGAGCAGCGAGTTGGAGCTTATTTCAAAACTTCTTGCCGAGAAGGTGCAGGATTATAACGAGCGCCGCCTGAACCGTCATAATTATCAGCAAATTCTTTACGTGCTTAACATTGCCGGATGGCTTGAGGATAGAATAGAGAAGGGGAGTGTAACAACTTGTATTAGAAGTTTTCAGACGGCACAGATTCTCGACTGCACATTGCGAGGTTCTGTATCGACACGTTTTGCCTATCATCGAAACAAAGAACTGCGAAGCGTAGCTCGTTCGACATACACACTGACCAATCGTGAGGACCCGTTCCGATATATGGAACCCGATACCGACTTTTTATATCACGACAGCGACGGCCCCGCCATTCACGATATGCTATTGTATCGTCGCGACAACAATATGTTGATGCCCAACTTTATAGATTGGATAAAACTCGAACAGCCTACAAATAAATTCCGCCTCTTCACCATTGATGAAATAGCATTTTTCAACAA
>CALBKR010000352.1 GCA_937896105.1 uncultured Bacteroidales bacterium | reverse complement strand
AATTTGCTTTTTAGTCACCCTCTTTTATATGATTTTTTTATTATTCTTTTTTTATATTTCGGCGATAACCTCAACCTCTACGAGTACGTTTTTGGGGAGTGTCTTCACTGCAACGCAAGAGCGTGCTGGTTTGCTTGTGAAGTACTCGGCGTACACGGCGTTGAAGGCTGCGAAATCGCTCATATCGCTGAGGAAACAGGTTGTCTTGACTACCTTGTCGAACGATGTGCCTGCCTCGGCGAGAACGGCCGCAAGGTTCTTCATTACCTGTGTTGCTTGGTCGGTGATGCCTTCGGCCTCGACATTGCCTGTTGCGGGGTTGATGGGTATCTGTCCCGATGTGAACAACATATTGCCACAGATGATAGCCTGTGAGTATGGACCGATTGCCTCTGGTGCATTGCTTGTATAAACTTTCTTCAACATAGTTATTTTGTTTTTAAATGGTTAATCTTAGTCAAGGATGTTGAAACCGGCCTTTGTGAGCGCCGATTTAATCTTGCTGATGTGCTCGAAATTGCGTGTCTCAAGGTCGATGCGTATCCAGCAGCCTGTAACGCCGGTATTGGCATTTGTGCGCTCGTGGTGCACACCGATGACATTACCGCCAAGGTCGGCAATAATCTTTGACACCTGTACCAACTGACCGGGCTTGTCAAGGAGCTCTACCTTGAGCAGTGCCGAACGGCCCGATGTGAAGAGGCCACGCTTGATTACACGGTCGAGGATGTTAACGTCAATGTTTCCGCCCGATACAACGCATATTACGTTCTTGCCCTCAACGGGAACTTTGTCGAACATTACTGCTGCTGCCGCAACTGCACCTGCACCCTCGGTGATAATCTTCTGGTGCTCGAGCATTGAGAGAATAGCCGATGAAACCTCGTCGTCGGTCACGGTTACAATGCCGTCAACATACTGGCTGCAGAAACTGAATGTGTTCTCTCCCGGCTGCTTCACTGCAATGCCGTCGGCAATTGTAGAAACTGAGTCAAGACGCTCAATCTGCTTGTGCTCAACAGAGTTTTTCATACTTGGAGCACCTGCTGCCTGTACACCGTATACCTTTATGTTGGGATTGAGTGATTTCAATGCAAATGCAACACCAGAGATGAGGCCACCGCCACCAATGGGCACAACAACAACTTCAACATCCTTCATCTGGTCAATAAGCTCAAGACCGATAGTTCCCTGGCCGGCAATGACGTCAATGTCGTCGAATGGGTGGATGAATGTATAACCCATCTCGTCGCGGAGTTCAATGGCGCGCTTGTAGGCATCGTCATATACACCCTCTACAAGGCAAATCTCTGCGCCGTAGCCTCTTGTTGCCTCAACTTTTGATATTGGGGCACAGTCGGGCAGGCAGATAGTCGATTTTATGCCGTTCTTTGTCGCTGCCAATGCAACGCCTTGGGCGTGGTTGCCGGCTGAACAGGCGATAACGCCCTTTGCCTTCTCCTCGTCCGATAGCTGTGATATCTTGTAGTATGAACCGCGTACCTTGAACGAACCGGTCAACTGCAGGTTTTCGGGCTTCAGGTAGATATTGCCCTTCTTGTTCAGATAGGGAGCCGGAATAAGCTCGGTGCGGCGTATCACATCCTTCAGGACGTATGACGCGTGATAGATTTTGTCGAGTGTAAGCATTGTATTATGGTTTAATAATATTGTATATTCAATAGCCCATTAATGCAAATTTACAACCATTTTCGTTATAAACTGCACATTGCAGGTTTTTTTTAGTAAAAAAGTAAAAAAGCAGGGTAGGGAGCAGGGTGGCGTTAGGCAGAAAATGAACCGCTTTGCACCTTTTTTAATGGAAGTGTTTTTTTGTATTAATATTTTTTAACAAAGTTTTAAAACGTTGGTTTTTAGTTATTTGTGTGCTGCTATAGTGTTGGTGTATAGTGATATAGGTGCTTGTAAACTTCCCGGTTTTTGCCTAAATTTACATAGAGATTAATTCACGGCGTGGTGTGCTTGCCACGTTTTTTATACATTAAAAAATATCATAATGAACAAGATTTATCAGGAACCAATCGACAAGGCACAGTCTCTTATCGATGGTGTAAAGGTGCAGGCCGAGGCGCTTGCGAAGAGGGGTTTAGTAATAGATGTCGAGAAGTTGTCGGCTGCCTGCCGTGCTTTGAGTGAAGCAGGTACCGTGCAGGATGAGGCCGAGGCTCGCCTGAAGGAGGCACGTGAGGCTGCTCACGAGCGTCTTGAACAGTTGAAGGAGCTTTTTGTCGAAACAAAGACGCCAATCAAACAAAATTTCGCACCCGAAGTGTGGCAGTCTTTCGGTCTTGCCGACAAGAAATGACCGCCTGATACAATAAATCCTGCGATGGAATTCCATCGCAGGATTTATTGTAGTTATTGGAACTGTATGTTATTTTACAGTAATCTTCTGGATGTTCAGTGTTTTTGTAACCGAGAATGTAACGCTGCTTGCGTCGCCGCTCCAGGTTCCTTCGCTGAATGTACCGCTGTCAGCGTTCATAGTGCTGACTTTATTACCTGTGAATACAATGCTGCTCATTGTACCCTCGCTTACACTTACAGTGATTGTAGAGCCGTTGTATGCGCGTATTTCAACATCACCACCGGTTTTTGTCCAGAAACGTGTGTTGGTTCCGGCAGTGCCTTTCTCGAATTTGATACTCAAGTTGCCGTTGGTGAAAATCTCGCCATCTTCTACAGGTGTGCCATCTTGAGAGCCAACCTCGGCACGATTATATGCCGGAGTAAGAGCCTCCGGGTTTGTGAAATCGAATACGCCGGCTTCTGCTTCTGGGGTGTCGGGAGTGTCGGGTGTCTCAGGCTCCTCGGGCTCCGGAGTCTCAGGTGTGCTTGGTGTTTCGCCAGCACCGCTTGCAACAACAACATTCTTGATTTCCCAGGTGCTTGAAGTTGCAGTTGTCGACATATACTTAAATGCAATTACGACTGTAGCCTGACCCATCATTGTCTCGGGTAGTGCAATTTTACCTGTGTTGTGGAAATCCCAGTTGTTATTGTTGACAGCACCATAGTTAACCTCGACCCACTCTGTTGAGGCAACGTCTCCAGTGTAGTTGCTTGTGATAACAAGTTTGTGGTTTGTTGCAGCAGCGTTAGCTTCGCCTTTGTTTATTACATAATCGAATGAAATATATGCAGCAGTTTCGTTGCTTAAATCAATGGCCGGTGAAATGAGCCAACTCTCTGCATCCAGGCTTGCTCCATTTACATAACCCGATGCCTTTGCGCCATATTCCTTTGCAAAAGCCCAAGGATAATCACCTATAGTTTCTTGTGTGGTGAATGCGCCAAGGCTTGTTGCAAAGGTCTCTGCAAAGATAGTCTCGCCAGTCTCCGGTGTCTCGGGCTCTTCGGGGGTAACGCCATCGATTACATATTTGCTTACAGATTTCAGACCTGCTACGCCAAAGTATTTCTCAAGGCTACCTGTGAGTGTTACCAGCTTCTTGTAGTTGCCAGGGTTGTCAACAAGGTTCAATGCATTGCGCACATCGCCGCTGGGCAGCTGAACTGCCAAACATTTAGCAATGTCTGTCTCGTCGGCATTGTCGGCGATAAGAAGGTTTGTCTTCAATACTGCATTACCGCTGAAGTTTGCATCGTCAATGGATTTGTCATCAATTGAGCCAACGATGTATCCCTTTACAACAGCAGGTTTTGCAACTCCGGTGAATGCAGCAAGTGCCTCGGCTACAGTGTATTCCTGTGCCTCCTCTGGCTCCTCGGGTTCTGCAGCAGTGCCGTGAGCAACCTTGAAGTTCTTTACCTCCCAAGTGCCGGCCTTTGTTGTTGCTGTGTAGCGGAGTGCGAACACGATACCGCTCTTGCCAAGGAACTCGGCAGGAACTGCAACATTTGCCTTGTAGAATGTTGTCCAGTCAGCACCCTCGACAGCTCCGTATGGGATGTCTGTCCAGCTTGCAGCTGCTGCGTCGCCTGCATAGTCGGCGCTGATGAGCAACTGGTGGTTGTTGGCAACCTTGCCGCTCTCTGCATAACGGATGATGTACTCGAACGCTACGTATGCCTCTGTCTCGTTTGTAAAGTCAACTGCATCGGATATGAGCCAGCTTGTAGCCTCTTTGTTTGTATCACCTTTGCCATCACCGTCTGTGTCAACATATGATGTTGCCTTGGCAGTGCTGTAGTCGATAATCCAGGGATATTCGCCTACTGTCTCCTGTGTGCTGAACACACCGAAGCTCTTTGCAAATGTCTCATTGATGTAAACACCCTCTTCGGTTGCTCCACCATTGCCACCACCGTTGCCGCCGGGGGTGAATGGCGCTTCCGGTGTCTCGCTACAAGCACCGAATGCAAGCAGTGCTACTGCTGCTAATAAAAATCTCTTGATTTTCATAACGATTTTTTTTAAAAGTTAATTATATGTTTTGGTTATTCGCTTATCTGCTCGATGTCGTTTGTAGATGTTATCACAAACTGCCAATAGTCCTTGAAGCGTGTCATCACACCGTTGATGTTTAGCTTGCCGGTGGGGATTACATCGTATGCAAAATCGGCGTATGTGCTTATGCGCAACACGATATTGGTCTTTCCCATCTTTATGTGGCGCTCAACAACGCCGTAATCACTCGGGTCGAGCTCCTCGGGCGACCACAGTGCAGTGCCGTCGGCTTCGGTAATCTCGACATTTTCGAGGCGTACATACTTTGCAAGGTTGGCCTTGTTCTCATCGGTGAAGAATGAGTCGTCGATGACCTCGGGCTTCATCTCCTCCTGTGTCGGGTCGGGCAGGCCCACGAGGCGTATGTGGTCGGGGAATACATTCTTGTTCATACGGCCGATGCTTCCGTTGTACAGGCCGCCAATCTGTGCCATATAACCGTATCCGCCAACATAAAGGTCCTTGCAGGCAATGCGTACACGCTGTCCTACAGGTACCATAGCATAGAGGCCTACATCGTTTACGCCTACAACAATAGCACCTGTTTCGTCATTGATTATGAACTGCTTGTAAACGTTGCCTGTGATGTCGTTGGCTACAACAACACCCTCGACAATGATGTCATCGGTTACCTGCTGGTAGCTGTTGCCCGATATGGCCGATTTATACATATCCTTGAGCTGGGCAATGGTTGTGTTTGCCTCGCCAATCCCGTTGTTACCGAACGGGGGCTCGTTGAATTTGGGCTCGTCGAAGCTGTTCATACACGATGTCGCTGTGAAGAGCGTGAGAGCGAGCATTGATAGATATTTTATTGCTTTCATATTGCTGTATGTTCTATATATAAATAAGGTAGTGTTAGAAGCGGAAACCGATGTTCAGGTAGAAGTTGAACGCGTTGGCGTAGTAGAGGTACGGGTTCTTCGAGAACTTGTATGTGCGTGCGCTGCCGTCGGAGTAGTTGTCGTCGCGGTTCTGCTCATACCCGCCCGTAATCATATTGGTGTTGTTGAGGATGTTGTTGAGGCTGAGGTTGAGGTTCAGCTTCTTGCCACCGCGCAAGTTGATGCTCTTGCCGATAGATGCATCTACCATAAAGCCACCCTTGCCTTTGTATTGAGTTGGAATATCGAGTACCTCGTTGCCTTCAGCGTCGATAACAGGGTCGCCTACAACACCTGCAAGGCGTGCATATTTCGATGCATCGACATAGATTCTGTCGTAGTAGTTCACGTTTGCGCTCAGGTACCAGCCGCTGATGTTGTAGTCAACGCCGAGGCTCACAGCTGTGAGCGGTGTGCCATCGGCTCTTACACCCTTCATATACACTTTGTCGTTTAGGACAACCTTCTCGTTCTCGCTGATGAGGAAACCGTTGGCATTATTGGTGTATCGCGCATCGCCTACCGATGCCAATGCGTTGATTGACAATGCCGATGTAATGTTGTATACAACAGCAGCCTCCAGACCGTAGTGCTCTCTGTTCACGCCGGTCATTGTGAGGTATGTGAACTGTGACTGCTGGTCGTTGTAGAAGGCGTTCTGCTCAACCAGGTCGAAGAATCTTGTATAGTATCCTGTAACCTTGGCTGTTACCGGACCCCAGTTGAGCTTGTATGACGCTTCGGCATTTACGATAGTCTCGTTGGTGAGTCCCTGAACGAAGTCGTTACGCATACGGGGCGCGATGAATGAGTTGTATGCTATTGGGGCGCGGTTGTCGATACCGCCACCTATTGACAGGGTGTTGTATGCATTGAATGTGAATATTGCGCCCAGCTTTGCACCACCGCCAAAGAATGTTGCAACACCGCTGCTTCCTTTTGAGAACTCCATTGCACGGCCGTTACGCATATTACCGAAACGCTCCATTGTGGTACCCTCGAGGTTAGTAGCACCGAATAGGTGGAATATGCCGTAGCTGAACTGGTGCTGGTAGGAGAGGTCGAGCTTGTTGACATAGAGGTCGTAGTCGTAGCCGAATACATCACCCTCGGCAATCTGGCGGTTGGGGTTGTCTACATCATTCTGTATGTAGTCGCTGTTAAGGCCGAAATCACCGACCGAGAATTTGTCTATGTCGGTGTATTTCTTTGCGCCCATAAGGTCGTCCATTGTCTTGTAGTGCATACCCTTGGTCGTTCCAAGCTGCAGGCCTACTGTTCCCTTGTTGTAACGGTTGTACTCGATGTTGAGTGTTGAACCGAGGTTGAATGTCAGCTGGTCGTTGTGACGGCGCTCGACATAGTAGAGACACTCGCCGTTTGTGGCATTGGCCTGCTGGTTGGCATAGTACATATAGTCCCAATCGAGTTGGCGGTTTGCCTTGCTCGACTGCCAATGCTCTACGCGTGCGTTGTAGTCGGCGAGTTCGTCCTCGGTCGGTGTGTAGTTGAGGTCCCAAACATCGTATGCAGCGATTGGCAGTTTCTGGTAGTAGTTGGGACGTGGGTCGGCTGCATTTCCGTTCCAACCGAGTGCCGATGTGCTGTACATCGAGTATTTACCGAACAGCGATGTGGTCAGCTTCATCTTGTCGTTGATGGTGTAGTCCCAAGTGATTACCATTGCAGGCTCGTATGAGTTAACCACGCGAGCATTGCGCTTCTTTCCTTGCTGATAGCCCCAGTTGGGGTTGTAGTAGTGGCTTCCGGCAAGCCAGTAGGCCTCCTCGGTGGCAGCACCCTGCTGTGCACGCTCTGTGGGTGAGCCCCAAGTGGCTATAGAGATGCTGTGCTGGTCGTTTATCTTCTTCTCGGCAGCAAGGAAGTATGCGGCAGAGTTGTAGAATGTACCTTCGATGACACCTTCGTTTGCCCAGCGGTATGATGCCGATGCCGTGAAAGCCCAACCGTTCTGCATAAGACCGGTAGAACCGGTGTACATAAGGCGGGCGAGATAGTTTCGGTTACAGCCAACTATTGATGCCTTGTGGCCGGCTGCATACTGGCTTGCACGCATATTGATGTTGCTTGCACCGCCTACCGAACCGGTGCCGAAGGAGTTATGCTCGAGGTATGTCGCGCCCTCCTTGTTACGTGTGGCATCGTTGAGACCGCCTATCATTCCATAGCTGAACTGGCCTCTCTCGGCGTCGTTGATGAGCACGCCGTTTGCATATACATTATTGTACATTGACTCGTAGGCGCGGATGCGGAAACGCATCGGGCTGAACAGGTAGCCTACCTCGGAGAGGAAATAGTCATCGTTCGACGAGACCATTGCAGTTGTTCCTGCAAAATCCTCATCCTCGCCAAGCTGCCCCTCGGAGAATGTGTACGACTCGTTGTTGTCATCGAGAACAATGATGTTCTCTACTGCATTTGTCTTGTTGAGCAAGGTGTCGGCGTAGAGCATTCTTGCCGGTTGCTCTTTGATTCGGCCGTTGCCTTGGCTCTCTGTGTTTTCCAAGGTTGACGCACTCTGTGCTGTTGCCTGTGTCATCAGGCCAAGCATCAGCAGTGCCGCAATTTTAGGTAATTTAATCATGGTAATATAAAAACTTAATTTATAATTACTTGGTTGTGCGCGGTTGTTGTGTGCGGTGTGGTTTTGTAACACAACAACCCTAATATCATACAAAGGTGCTAAAAAAATGTTAACCGCAAAAGGGTTCGCGGCTTTTTTTATTGACAAATTGTAAAAAAACGGTTAGGGCTCTATTTCTTCAATTTTTCTTGTTCCAATAAAAATAAAATTACTAATTTTACGCAAAATATGCCATAAGCAAGGCGTGCTCTGGTTGTATATTACTAAAAAACATTATAATGAGAAGAAAATCCTTTCTATTGACATTGGTGCTTCTGGTAGCATCAGTCATCAGCGTGTCGGCACAGGAACAGAAGAGGTACGAGGTGTACAGCGTCGGCTTCTATAACCTCGAGAACCTTTTTGACACAATCCACGACGAGGGCAAGAACGATTATGAGTTCCTTCCCGACGGAACAAACAAATGGGGTACACTGAAGTATACCAACAAACTGAAGAATATGGCGACAGTGCTCAACGAAATGGGCACCGATGTGTTGCCAGTGGGTATGGCGGCTGTGGGCGTCTCCGAAATCGAGAACTCACGCGTGCTCGAGGATTTGGTAAATCACGAGATACTTGCACCTCGCGGCTGGGAGTTCATCCACATCGAGGGACCCGACAAACGTGGCGTTGATTGTGGCCTGCTCTATAACCCCAAACTCTTCAAGCCTGTGTGCTCAAAGCTGGCTCCTTATACAACAGTAGACAACGATACCACCTACAAGACACGCGGTTTCCTCATCGTGAACGGTGAGATGGGCGGCGAGTCGGTGCATATTATCGTGAACCACTGGCCGTCGCGCTATGCAAAGTCACCGGCGCGAGAGCGTGCAGGCGACCTCGTGCGTCAGCTCAAGGACTCTATTATGGCCGAGATGCCCGATACAAAGGTGCTCATTATGGGCGATATGAACGACGACCCCGATAACAAGAGTATGAAGAACTGCCTGGGCGCTGTGCGCGAGAAAGAGGATGTAAAGGCTTCAAGCGACCTCTACAATCCTTGGTGGAACATCCTGCGCAAGAAGGGTATGGGCACTCTGAAATATAAGGGCAAGTGGAACCTCTTCGACCAGATTATCCTCAGCGGTAATCTTCTTGGCTCCGACCGCTCTACATTGAAACTCTATAAGACCGAAATTTTCTCTCGCAATTATATGTTCCAGCAAGAGGGTCGTTACAAGGGCAATACCAAGCGTACCCACGCCGGCGGTGTGTGGCTTAATGGTTACAGTGACCACTTGCCGGTAATTGTGTATCTATTAAAAGAGGCAAAGTAGTCGGTCTGTTATAATACGCAATCTGCTGTGTTGCTTTGGATATTAAGGCTCAGTCGAGTACCGTTGTACACTCCTTTCGCCTTAAATCCAAGTGTCTTGCATCTTGTGCATTCTAACAAACCTTTCGCCGGTTTGCTATAATACGCATAAAAATTTCAGAGGCTCCAAATGGAGCCTCTGAAATTTTATATATCCAACCGGCTTTCGACCATTTCCCAGTCTACTATATCCCATAGTTTCTTTACGTGTTCGGCACGGCGGTTCTGGTAGTCAAGGTAGTAGGCGTGCTCCCACACGTCGATGC
>CALBKR010000351.1 GCA_937896105.1 uncultured Bacteroidales bacterium | reverse complement strand
CACGCCTCATACAATAGAAGGTGACTTGGGTCACCTTCTATTTTTATATTATACCGAAAACTAAAAAAGCTTAATTATAAAAATTTCTCAATTATTTATTATATCTTCGCAATATGTAGCTGAATTGACCGCATAGCGGTGGTGCTGCAATTGTAGAATCAACTGACAAACAATAGATTATGAAAAACCTTTACTCAAAGACAAGGAAAATCCTTGGCCTGTCGATGACAGGTGCGGCAATACTTCCTGTGCTCGCTTCCTGTGGCGAAAAGAAGGAGAAACCAGAGGAGCCGATGAATATCCTCTTTATAATGTGCGACGACCACTCGTACCAGACTATAAGCGCATACGACACAACCTTCATACGTACCCCGAATATCGACCGTATAGCGGCCGATGGCCTGCGTTTTACAAATAGTTTCGTGGCAAACTCAATCAGCGGCCCGTCACGTGCCTGTATGCTCACGGGCAAGCACAGCTACGCAAACGGCTTCACCGACAATAGTTCTTCGTTCGACGGCAGCCAGCAGACATTTCCAAAGCTGTTGCAGAAAGAGGGTTACGAAACAGCTGTTATAGGCAAGTGGCACCTCACATCCGAGCCGACAGGCTTTAACCATTGGGATATCCTAATAGGACAGGGCGATTACTATAACCCCACATTTATCTGCAACGGTGAGAAGGTGCAGCGTGAGGGCTATGCCACGAATATCACAACAGACCTTGCTCTTGAATGGCTTGAGAAGGGGCGCGATACAAGCAAGCCTTTCTGCCTGCTGCTGCATCACAAGGCGCCGCACCGCACATGGATGCCCGATACCTGCGATTTCGACCTCTTTGCCGATAGCAATTACCCCTTGCCCGAGACTTTCTACGACAACTATGACGGCCGTTTGGCAGCGCAGGGGCAGAAGATGACCATCAGCAAGGATATGGATATAGTGTACGACCTGAAGATGGCTGATAAGGACAGTACCATACACAGCCGCCCCGACCTCGAGGCTTGGGGACGCCGTATTTACAACAATATGAACCCCGAGCAGAAAAGGGCTTGGGATGCACACTACGATGATGTCATTGCCAAGTTCAAGGCTGCAGGCCTGAGTGGCAGGGAACTCGATGAGTGGAAATACCGTCAGTATATGCGCGACTACCTGCGCGTGATAACATCGGTCGACCGCAATGTGGGTCGTGTACTCGATTATCTCGAGGCCGAGGGGCTTATGGACAACACGCTTATCGTCTATACATCCGACCAGGGCTTTTATATGGGTGAGCACGGTTGGTTCGACAAGCGCTGGATGTACGAGGAATCGTTCCGTACACCTCTTTTGGTACGTCTGCCCGGTGGCGTGAAGGGGCACTCGACGGCTATGGTACAGAATATCGACTATGCACCTACGTTCCTTGAACTTGCCGGAGTCGAGGTTCCATCCGATATCCACGGCAGTTCGTTCTTGCCTGTTCTCAAGGGTGAGGAATGGGAGCCTAACCGCGATGGTATATACTACCACTATTATGAATACCCCGACGAGCACGCCGTCAAGCGTCATCTTGGGGTGCGTACCGAACGATACAAACTAATCCATTTCTACGACGATGGCGTGTGGGAACTCTACGACCTCGAGAACGACAGGCACGAACTCAATAACATTTACGGCAAGCCCGGAACCGAAGAACTCACGGCACAACTCAAGGATAAGCTTGTGGGCTTGCAGAAAAAGTATGGCGAGGAGCAGTTCATAGCAAGGGAAAAGTAATAAGAGAAATAATCTTCACCTTGCCGATGTTGGCAAGATGAGGCGTGCGCCGGCATTCGGGACTATGGTAAAGCCTATAGGTT
>CALBKR010000350.1 GCA_937896105.1 uncultured Bacteroidales bacterium | reverse complement strand
CCTGTGCCGGTTCGACCCCGGCTCTGGGTACCAGACGGAGAGAGTTGAAAAACTTTCTCCGTTTTTTATTTCCCTCTCGCGACAATCCCGACATTAAGTGGAGCGAAAAATTGCAATTCTTCAATAAAATATCTATTTTCGCCTTCAGAAACAAGTAACTCAAACATAATATGATGCGAAATTTTATTCTTTTAGCAACTGCTGTACTTATGACAACTATTTCGGCAGCACAAACCGAGCGCAAACTCCTCTCAATTGAGGATGTAGTACTCAACCGCGACCTCGTGGCAAAATCATACCCCGTACGTTGGGTGGGTGCAAGCGACTCATACTCAGCCGTAGAGCAGAACAACTTGGTAGCCTACGACGCACGCACAGGCAAGCAGCGCACACTCATCACGCTCGATGAGCTGAACACACTTCTTGACACCAACTTCAAGACCTTCCCGCCCTACGCCTACGACGACGAGAACTCGCTGGTGGTATCGGCACACAGCAAGCGCAACGTCATCTGCCTGAAGGAGCGCAAGGTCGTATCTGCAGCGAAGGTTCCCGTGGGTGAAAACCTCACACGCCAGAGTGGCAAGGGTAACCTCTATGCCTACACACGCGAGAACAACCTCTACCTCTTCGATGGCGAGAAGGAGGTGGCTGTAACAGCCTTCGAGGATAAGAATATCGTCTGCGGACAGACCGTGAGCCGCAATGAGTTCGGCATCTCGGGCGGTATTTTCTTCTCTCCCGATGCTACGAAGCTGGCATTCTACAAAAAGGACGAATCGCGCGTAACGGAGTTCCCATTGCTCGACATCACCACTCGCACCGGCACGCTCAAAAACATCAAGTACCCGATGAACGGTATGCCCTCGGAGCATATCTGCCTCGGCGTGTACGATATTGCTACGGGCAAGACAACATACCTGCAGGTGACCGACTTCGACGAGGAGCGTTACCTCACCAACATCACCTGGTCACCGGACAACACCAGGATATTCATACAGGTACTTGACCGCAGTCAGAAGCATATGAGGCTGAACATGTATGATGCCGCTACCGGAGATTTCATAAAGACCATACTCACAGAGGACAATGACAGGTATGTCGAGCCTCTTGATCCTCTCTACTTCATAAAAGGACAGGACGACAGGTTCATATACCGTACGGCCAACCGCGACGGATTCCGCAATCTCTATCTATGTGACATCGAAGGTAATATAATGAGAATCACCGCTGTGGATGCAGATGTGGAATATGTATGCAATGACGGAAAATATGTATACTACACATCAGCAGAAGTCTCCCC
>CALBKR010000349.1 GCA_937896105.1 uncultured Bacteroidales bacterium | reverse complement strand
GCAAATGAACTGTAGAGTGTCTCGTTTTGCGTACTTGCGTTCTCGGTACTTCTCGAGAGGCTCTCGTCGACCAGTGTAAAGCCGTTGAGCACATCCGAGGAGACGTTCATCGCAAGCATCGCCATCAGAAGCACGTACATCAGGTTGATCATCTTCTGGCGTGGTGAAACTTTTTGTTTTCTGACCTTCATTGCTGTTGGTTTAAATTTGTGGACGGTTCATTTTTGATGTCATCGCCTCAATCATTCGGGCATAAAGGCTATTAAGCTCTTCAATCTGCTCGGCCATCTTCTTGGTCTGCTCGTTGACTTGGTCGATGGCATTGAGCTGTCCGCCGGCACTGCGCAGGTGCACCTCATAAAGTGCATTGACGCCTGTGAGGTTACGGCTCAATGTCTCCATCTCCTCCATATTGCGGCCAAGTGCATCGGTCTGTTGCGATATGCGTTCAATGGCCTCGGTCAGGGTGCGTACCTTCTCTACATACTCCTCGGTCGCCTTGTCCATCTCATCGATGTTTGCAGGCATAGCAGGTGCTGCACCTGCATATCCGCCTATAACCTGTGTTGTAGCGACATTGCCGGCAGCCGCTGGCATAGCTCCACCGATGACAATTGGTCCGTCGCCAGTCTCCTCGCCCTCAAAGGGCTCTGCCTGGGAAGCAGCGGTTGCTCCAGTTCCGGAGCCTCCTGCCACAATTGGGCCGTTTATTATTATCGGCTGTCCTCCACCGCTAGCTGCAGTGTGGCGTACAGTGCTCTCCATCTCCTCATCATCCTCAATCTCGAATGGACGCTCGAATGCCGAGAAGAAGAACACGATGACCTCGGTTCCCATACCGATGAAAAGCATAAGGTTCGCTCCCGGTAGGTGGGTGAGCTTGAACAGTGTACCAAGTATGACAATGGCAGCACCCCAACTGTAGAAATAGTTCAAAATGGTTTTGCCCTTTGCGGAGTCCATAAATGCTTGCAGGCCTCCTATAATGCCTTTACCTTTTTTCATATCTGATTCTCTTTGCGTTATTCTTGTTTATTATCTGCGCTCGGTTCCAGCATAGCTCCTGACACAACGGAAACCGATATATGAACGTGATTCGTTCTGGTATTCATACGAGCGTGTAGCGCCTTGGATATATTTCACGGGGTCTTTCCACGAACCGCCGCGCACAGCCTTCTTCTTCAGCCTGTAGGGGTCTTCCTTCGCTGCACGGTATTGCAGGTCGGGGTTTATGTCGCTCATCTGCAGTATACCGGCATCGGTATATACTGTCGATGTCCACTCGGCAACGTTTCCAGCCATATCGAAAAGCCCGTTCGAGTTTGCCGAGAAGATACCGCAGCTCGATGTGATGAGGCTGCCATCCTTGGTGTAGTTTCCCTCCTCAGGCTTGTAGTTGGCATAGTAGCAACCCTCTTCGCTCTTCGTGTCGTTCTGTTCCCAGGGGAAACGTCTTGCATCCTTGCCGCGTGCAGCATATTCCCACTCGGCTTCCGAGGGCAGGCGATAGCGCTGTATCCAGCGTGCCTGTGGCCCCATTCCGCGCAGCAGATAGTCGGTTCTCCAGGCGCAGAAAGCGTTTGCCTGCTCCCAGCTCACACCCACAACAGGGTGGTTGTCATATTTCGGGTGGTTGAAGTAGAGCTGCAGGTATGTCTCGTTGTTGGCATTGGGGAAATCGTTCACCCAGCAGGTGGTGTCGGGGTATATGTTTACGATATAAGTGTTGAGAAAATCGTATGCGCTCGACAACGGGCGGTTGATGGTCTCACGCACAATCATACCCTCGTCATCAATGTATGCAGTGTCCTTGGATATTGTAATTACGGCATCATAGTCGACCGGAATGTCGGTGTTGCGGTTGCGCTCCTCGGGGTTCAGACGGTTCTTGCGCAGTGCCGCCTGTGTGTAGTCATATATCTCGTAGCGATAGTTCATCTGTGAAGCATCGAGCATCTTTTCGCCTGTTATCGGGTTTGTGATATATACGCTTTCGATGGCACGCTGCTCCTCCTCGGTAGGTTTCTTCCAAGGGATAGGCTTCTTCCAGTTGAGGTAAGGGGTGATAGGCTCGCCGTACTCATCCTCTGTAATTTTGTATGTATCGTCGCCGCCATATGCTGGGTCGGCAAGACGCTCGCGGATAATGGAGTCGCGCACCCAGTAGACAAACTGGCGGTACTTGGCATTGGAAACCTCGGTCTCGTCCATCCAGAATGCATCGACCGATATATCCTTCGATGGAGCACCCGTGCCCCACAGAGAGTCATTTGCTTCGTCACCAACCTTTATAGAACCTCTTTGTATAAGCACCATTCCGTAGGGCGCAGGCTCATTCACTGCCGAGCCACGCACACCAGTGACCTCACCGCCTTGCGATGTGCTCATACCTGTCTTGGGGCTGAAGCAAGATATCAGTGCGAAAGAAAGTAGTGCTGCTGAGAGAAAAACAGTCTTCTTCATCATTGTAAAATCCTTATACTGTTATGTTTGTTTTTTCCTTTTTTAAATATGTCAAGGTCTATCTTGTACCCTATAAATACATCGTGGCTGCCGTTCTCGGCTCCTATTCCCGATGTGAACAGTTCATATGCATAGCTAACTGTTATATTGAACAGCTCGGCACCGAGGATAAAGGAGAGCGATACCGTCGGGCTGTATGTTATGCCTCCGAAAAAGTCCTTTCCATTATAGCTGTATGTGCCAAGAGCTGTTATATCCGCCCGCCATCCGACAAAGTCGGTCATCACCTGCATATGGGGCTGTATGGTTATTAACGAGTTTTTTATCGGAATATTGCCTCCTGCCATAAAATTCATATATGGCTTGACCTTCATTTCGTTCTTCTCGCCAAGTTGCACCGTCGGCGCATTGAGGTGCAGCCCCGAAACACCGGCATAGAAGTATTTGTGCTGGTACAGCACGCCGGCACCAAAGTCAATGGTGTTCCCATCGGCATTACCCGACGGAAAAGCAGGGTCGTTGTTGTTCTCGCCGAATATCAGACCGCTGTTGTCGAATGTGCAGTTTACGAGTCCAATCTGTGCACCTACTGCAAATCGTCCTTTGAGCAATTTAAAGGCGTATGCATAGTCGAGGTAGAGGTGCTGGTTGGTGAAGCGGCCTATGTCGTCGTTTACTACGCCGAGCCCGAGGCTGTGGTCGCTCTTGATGAACGGTATTGGTGCATCAATGTTTATCAGCATTGTCTTGGGGTTGTTTTCAAAGCCCGAAAGCTGTTCGCTGTATGCAGCGTAGATGTTCATCTTCTTTTCTGAGCCCACCCCGGCTGGGTTGTAGAAACTGAGCATCTTCCAATAGTGGGTAAAGTGCGCATCGAACTGAGCCTGCACCTTCGCGAAGGTACAAACTGTCAATGCCACTATGAGAATCCACTTTTTCATCTGCGCTCAATTATCCTACATATCAACGGCAAAATACCGAAGATATTATTTGGGAGCCCAAATATTATGTTTGCATTATGTGCTTTATCACAAAAGCGTGACA
>CALBKR010000348.1 GCA_937896105.1 uncultured Bacteroidales bacterium | reverse complement strand
GCCCTGCTCGATGCTATACTGGAGCATATACCGGCACCCGAGCATCTTGAGGGTACGCCACAGATGCTCATAACATCGCTTGACTACTCGCCCTACACAGGACGCATCGCAATAGGCCGCGTACACCGCGGAACACTCACAGAGGGTTCTAACATCACCCTTGTGAACCGCAATGGCGAGGGGAGCAAGATGAAAATCAAGGAACTGCACACATTCGAAGGTCTCGGACGCAAGAAGACCGAGAGTGTAAGTTCAGGCGACATCTGCGCCATTGTAGGACTTGAGAAATTTGAAATCGGCGACACTATCTGCGATTTCGAGAACCCCGAGGCATTGCCGCCAATTGCCATCGACGAGCCTACGATGAGTATGCTTTTTACCATCAACGACTCGCCGTTCTTCGGCAAGGAGGGTAAGTTCGTGACATCGCGCCACATACAGGACAGGCTCGACAAGGAGCTCGACAAGAACCTCGCGCTCAGAGTAAAGAAAGACCCCGAGGAAGATGCCTGGACAGTATTCGGCCGCGGCGTGCTACACCTCTCGGTGCTCATTGAGACAATGCGCCGCGAGGGCTATGAACTGCAGGTGGGACAGCCGCAGGTTATATATAAGGAAATAGACGGCGTGCGCCACGAGCCCATAGAGGAACTCACAATAAACGTACCCACCGACTTCTCGAGCAAGATAATAGATATGGTCACACGCCGCAAAGGCGAGATGATGTCGATGGAGGCACAGGCCGACCGTGTGAACATAGAATTCAATATCCCGTCGCGCGGAATCATCGGACTGCGTACTAACGTGCTCACCGCATCGGCAGGCGAGGCAATTATGGCACACCGCTTCAAGGAGTACCAGCCATACAAGGGCGAAATAGAACGCCGCACCAACGGCTCTATGGTAGCAATGGAGAGCGGCACTGCATTCGCATACGCCATCGACAAGCTGCAGGAGCGCGGACGCTTCTTCATCAACCCCCAGGAGGAGGTTTATGCCGGACAGGTGGTAGGCGAGCATATACACGAGAACGACCTTGTCATCAATGTGACAAAGAGCAAGAAGCTTACCAATATGCGCGCAAGCGGCAGCGACGACAAGGCACGCATCGTACCGCCAATAATCTTCTCGCTCGAAGAGGCCTTGGAGTACATCAAAGAGGATGAGTACCTTGAGGTGACACCAAAGTCAATGCGTATGCGCAAGATAATACTCGACGAACTGGAACGCAAACGCGCGAACAAGCAATGAGCAGTAGAATGAAAAAGGCCTTGTCATACATCCTGTTGCTGATGCTCACCGTTGCCTGCGGCAGCGGAGGAGATATGCAAGAGTACACCATCAAAGGCGATGGCGTAGGAGAAGGCACCATATACCTCTTTGCCCACGACAATACACACAAGGAGTTGTTGTCTACAAGAAGTGACGGCAGTTTCACGCTATCCACTCCATTGGATAGAGCGACAGCAATGACCCTCATCCTGCCCAGCAGCAAAACCGTCACACTATTTGCCGAGCCCGGTATAACAGCAACCCTGCACCCCGACACCACACTGCAAAGCGGATGGAGTGTCGCAGGAGGCAAGGAGCAGGTCTTGTACGACAGCATCTCACGCATCCTCGATGCCACCACAGATTTTGAATCACAAAAAAGGACAATCGAGGGATTTACACAAAAATATCCCACAAGCATTGTTGTTGCAGAGCTGTTTAGGAACTACCTTGTCGACATTCCCGAACCCGACAATGAATATCTGCGCAGAGCCATTCAGAAACTTGGCGGAGCATTACAGGATCACGAGTATTTCTACAACCTGAAGAAACGCCTTGACAAGAAAGGCGGTGAGATAAAACATCGAATGTTCCCCACATTCAAATACACGACCATCGACAGCAAGGAGGTGACACCGGGGACATACTCCGACAGGTATCTGCTTGTAACATTCTGGGCGACCTGGGATGCCGACAGCCGCGAAGGCCTCAAGAAATTGAAAGAGGTGCAAAAAGGGATAAGAAGCAAGAACCTTGCCATACTGAACATAGCACTCGACAGCGATACGGCACTGCTGAGAAGAGTAATCGAGACCGACACCGTCATAGGCGACAACGCATACGACAATAAAGGTATGAACAGCGAGATTACAGAGATGTTCAACATCTCTTCACTTCCCTACTCCGTACTCGTCACTCCATACAAGCGCATATCGGAATATGACCTGCAACTCGACAGCGTATCCATTGCACTCATTGACTCGCTGACATACAGACACGACAACAAAACACAAAAACGATAAGTATATATATGCTCGTAAAGGTACTGGCAGCTGCAATACAAGGCATAAACGCGACGCTTGTCACCATTGAGGTGAACGCGTTGCGCGGCATCAAGTTCTACCTTGTAGGGCTACCCGACAATGCTGTAAAGGAGAGCCAGCAGCGAATAAACTCGGCCTTTCACCACAACGGTCTGCGCTTCCCAAGCAAGCAGATTATAGTGAATATGGCGCCTGCCGACATAAAGAAGGAAGGGTCGGCGTACGACCTGCCCATAGCCATAGGCATACTTGCAGCAGATGAAATGGTATCGACGGCAAAGCTCGACCGCTACCTGATAATGGGCGAATTGGGGCTTGACGGCAAGCTGATGCCGATAAAGGGTGCACTGCCCATCACAATAAAGGCAAAGGAACTTGGATATGAAGGCATAATACTGCCAACCGGCAACGCAGCCGAAGCGGCAGTAGTGAACGGCATAAATGTATATGGAGCCGACAACCTTGCGCAGGTGCTGCAGTTCCTTGACGACAAGGAGGATATAACACCCTACAAGGTCGACATAGAGCACGATTTCTACTCGAAGCAGAGCACATTCCCGTTCGACTTCAGCGAGGTGCGCGGACAAGAGAGCGTGAAGCGCGCATTTGAAGTAGCAGCAGCCGGAGGCCATAATCTTATTATGGTAGGCCCTCCCGGAAGCGGAAAATCGATGATGGCAAAGCGTTTGCCAAGCATCCTGCCTCCACTGACACTCGAAGAGAGCCTTGAGACCACAAAGATACACTCGGTGAGCGGAATGATGCCCGACGGCACATCGCTCATCACCCAACGCCCGTTCCGCAGCCCGCACCACACCATCTCATCGGTGGCTCTATGCGGAGGAGGCACAAACCCGAAGCCCGGTGAGATTTCACTGGCACATAACGGCGTGCTGTTCCTTGACGAGTTGCCCGAGTTCAGCCGCGACGTACTCGAGGTTATGCGCCAGCCGCTCGAAGACCGCAAGATTTGCGTGGCCCGTGCTAACTACAAGGTTGAGTACCCTGCCGGGGTTATGTTCGTGGCATCGATGAACCCCTGCCCCTGCGGCTACTACAACCACCCCACAAAGGCCTGCACCTGCAACCCGGGACAGGTACAGCGCTACCTGAACAAAATCAGCGGCCCGCTGCTTGACCGCATCGACCTGCAGATCGAGATTGTACCTGTTCCGTTCGAGAAGATATCGGACACAGCGCCCGGCGAGCCGAGTGCGGCTATACGCGAGCGCGTGATTGCAGCACGCAAGATACAAGAGGAGCGTTTCAAGGGCGAGAAGGGAATACACAGCAACGCGCAGATGACACCAAAGCTCATTGCCAAATATGCAGTGCTTGACGAGACAAGCCTTGCTATGCTTAAGACCGCAATGACAAGGTTCGACCTATCGGCACGAGCATACGACCGCATACTAAAGGTAGCCCGCACCATTGCCGACCTTGACAAGAGTGAGAACATACAGTTCCAGCACATTGCAGAGGCCATAGGCTACCGCAACCTCGACAGGGCAGCCTGGGGAGAATAGCACCCCGACGACAAACAGCCACACATTTATAATAAAGCAATAAAATTCAATGGAGATAAAGAATATCTGCGTCTACTGCGCATCGAGCAACAAGGCAGCCGAGGTTTACAGCAACACTGCATACGAACTTGGGGCACTCCTGGCACAGGAGGGCATCACTGTCGTTACCGGAGCCGGCAGCATTGGGCTTATGCGCAAGGTCGAGGACGGTGCGCTCGATAATGGCGGCAAGGCCATTGGCGTGATACCACAGTTTATGGTAGAGCTGGGATGGCACCACACCGGACTCACCGAACTGCACATAACAGGTTCAATGCACGAACGCAAGCAGCTGATGGCAAACCTTAGCGACGCTGTGATAGCCCTGCCCGGCGGATGCGGCACCATCGAGGAGCTAAGCGAAATCATTACCTGGAAACAGCTGGGACTCTACCTTAACCCTATTGTAATCCTGAACACAAACGGATACTACGACCACTTTATCGCACAGCTTGAGAAGGCTGTCGAAGAGCACTTTATGGGTGAGATACACAGCCGTATCTGGAGTGTAGCCAACACCCCCAAAGAAGCGCTCGAAGCAATACGCAACACACCGCGCTGGGATGCGTCGGTAAGGAAATATGCCGCCCTATGACCGATATGCTTGCACCATATAACCTTGCCAACGACAACACAATACAGTTGTTGTTCATCCTTAACATCATAGGCATCTGCTATGTGCTTATGATGAATGGTGCGAACATCCTTGAACGTGCAAAATGCATCTTCTACTACGAAAACAAATCGACCCCATACAACGACAGGACACACGTCACAAGAATATGTAACCTGCTGATGGATTTCCAGACCATCTTCTACGTGGTTATAATCTGCTACGCACTCCTTGGGGAGCATATCATCGATATGACAAAGAACAGTTCGGCAGCAATAATGGGTGCACTTGCAGCAATACTCATCCTTGCCTTTCTCATCAAGCGCGGCATCCAGTTCATAGCAAACAGCATCCTGTTCTCAAATGCCATCAGCCGGGAGTGGGACAGTTTCAGTTTGTTTACAACAAGACTATCGGGATTTGCACTGGCACCGGCTGCGACAGCCATTCTTTTCGTTCCTGCAATATCTATGAAAAGTGTGGAAATTTATTCAATACTGATAATCATAGCCTACTTCTACACCACTATCAACAACTTAAACAAAATCATTTTCATAAAAAAACGCATATATATCGATATTTTTTTATACCTTTGCGCACTTGAATTTCTACCCATAGCAATGGTGTGGAAAACAGTGCTACAACTGGATGATTTTATAACGATAAAAATTTAGAACATTGAAGGTAAGTAAGATTTTGGTGTCACAGCCCAAACCGGCGACAGGAAAATCTCCATATTTTGACATTGCGGAGAAGCATAAAGTGCAGATTGATTTTTGTTCTTTCATCAAGGTAGAAGGAGTGTCGGCAAAGGAGTTCAGACAGCAGAAGGTTTCTATTTTGGACCACACTGCAATCGTGTTCCTCTCGCGCCACGCAATTGACCATTTCTTTACACTTTGCAAAGAACTGAGGGTGACAGTACCCGATGATATGAAGTATTTCTGTCTCTCGGAGACAATATCGTTGTATATCCAGAAGTATGTTCAGTATCGCAAGAGAAAGGTATTCTTCGGCAACGGCCACATACAGGATCTTGAGCCTTTGTTCGCAAAGCACAAGACCGAGAAATATTTCGTACCGACATCGAACGTACACAATGCCGAGATAAACTCACTGCTCGACAAGTACGGCATACAGCACTCGCAGGCCGAGATGTACCGCACAGTGAGCACCGATATTGCACCCGAATATATAAAGTCGTATGATATGCTCATCTTCTTCAGCCCACACGGAATCGATTCGTTGAAGAAGAATGTGCCCGACTACACACAAGGCGAGCAGCTTATCGCCTGTTTCGGCAATGTAACCGCAAAATGCATACAGGAAAACGGGCTTAGGCTCGACCTTGAGGCTCCATCGGCCACGGCAACGAATATGCCGGCAGCTTTGGACGCATACCTGACAGCAAACAACCGATAAAATGATAGGCAGCCTCGTCCAAAAGACGGGGCTGCTTTTCAATTTAGTATCAGCAATGCAACGTAACACATTCCCACTGAAGGAGCACCTGAAAAGCAAAAGCGTTATCGAGAAGCTCTACGCAAACGGAGCATCGGCAACGGTGTACCCCCTGCGAGCCATCTTCATACAGCAGCCGCAGGAGGCGCAGGAGCCCACAGCCGTGGTACTTATCAATGTTGCAAAGAAGAGGTTCCGCCACGCCGTCGACCGTAACCTCATAAAAAGGCGCATCAGGGAGGCCTATCGAACAAGCAAGCACCCGTTTGTAGAGGCTCTTGAGAGCAGAGGACAAAAGATGGCAATAGCATTCATATACATCGACAACAAGCACAACAGCACTGCCTTCATAAGGAAGAAAATGGCGAAGCTGCTCGAGGAGATTGTAACAAAACCCACGACGGTATGCGAAAAATCATTGTAAAGATACTTATACTGCCCATCAGGTTCTACCAGAAGGCCATATCCCCAATGACACCTCCATCGTGCCGCTTTAC
>CALBKR010000347.1 GCA_937896105.1 uncultured Bacteroidales bacterium | reverse complement strand
TCTTCGACATCCTTGCAGTGCGCATAATCTTCGACCCGCGCGAAGGCAAGGACGAGAACAACGAATGCTTCAACATATACATAGCACTCACCAAGCTCTACAACGCCCACCCCGACCGCCTGCGCGACTGGGTGAACAAGCCGCGCGCCAACGGCTACAAGGCACTGCACGCCACCTTTATGAGCCAACGCGGCGAGTGGATAGAGGTTCAGATACGAAGCGAGAAGATGAACGAGGTTGCCGAGAGAGGCATCGCAGCCCACTGGAAATACAAGAACGAAGGCGACGACCAGGGCGACGACCAGCTCGAGAACTGGCTGCACACCATCAAGGAGATACTCGACGACCCGCAGCCGAATGCACTCGATTTCCTCGACACCATCAAACTGAACCTATACGCCACCGAGATATTTGTCTTCACGCCGAAGGGCGAGATAAAGACAATGCCGCAGAACTGCACGGCACTCGACCTTGCATACAGCATACACACCTTTTTGGGCAACCACTGCATAGGCGCCAAGGTAAACCACAAGCTGGTACCGCTGAACCACCAGCTGCAGAGCGGCGACCAGGTAGAGATATTGACCTCGAACGCACCGCGCGTTGAGGAGAGCTGGCTATCATTTGCCACAACCGCTAAGGCTCGTGCAAAGATACAGGCCACACTGCGCAAACAACAGCGCATACTGCAACGCGAAGGCGAAGAGCGCCTTAACAGTTTCCTCGAGAAAGAGGGCTTGAGCAACTACACCGGCAATGTAGAGAAGCTGTTGAAGCTGCACAAGCTAAACGACCGCGACGAGCTGCACGCAGCCATAGGCAAAGGAACAATAACACTGGGCAACGAAGACAAGGATGCACTGCTCGGGAACAAGAAATTCAGTTTCCAGTCGCTATTCGGCTTCAACCGCGACAAGAAGAAGGACGATGAGAACAAAGAGGTGCAGAGGTATGACGACATAGACCGCAAGACCCCCATCAACCTCACCGACGACAACCTCAAGAGCGGATACATAATAGCCGACTGCTGCCACCCGATACCAGGAGACGATGTGCTCGGGTACTACAACGAAGAGAAACACATTGTCATACACAAACGCAACTGCCCCGTGGCAAACACGCTGAAGAGCAGCCACGGCGACCGGATATTGGCCGCCACCTGGGAGACACACAAACAGCTCTATTTCGCAGTGCCCATCCAGATAAAAGGCATCGACGATATGGGCGTGCTGCACGAGATAACCACTATATTGTCACAACAGCTCAACGCCAACATACAGAAGATGAACATCGAGAGCAACAACGGAATTTTCGAAGGCACATTCTGGATAAACGTGCACGATGTGGAGGATGTAAAGAACATCTGCGAGAACCTCAAGAAGATAAAGAATATAAAGACAATTGCGCGAATAGGATAACCGATTCGCGCAATAATGTATCCCCGTCCGGGTCTACAAGGTTCACAGGGTCGCCGGCGCAATAGGCGTAGGGCGAGAGGTGGTAATACTTCTCGGCCAAGGGGTCTATGGTGGAGAAACGCGGTATGAGCGAGTATTGCCAACGTGCTCCGGAGTCGTACAAGTTAACTTCGCTTTTAACAATACAGTCATTAGTAATGTGTTTTAATTTAAGTGAAAGAGTTTTTTCCCATATATAGTATCACAGTCTGGTAGCACATTAAAAAGTATTGTATCCATCATTTCATCTATTAAATAATGTCCAATAATTTTTATTGAATAAATTGTATCGTTACAAAAAGTTGAATATACTGTTTCAAAGTCTGCGCCATCACCGTAATCTCTTGCCACTAATATTATATCTTCATTGTTGTATTGGTCATAGCCTATAAGATATTCCTCAGCAGATTCATCATCGACACGTATAAATCCTTTATAATTAGAATTGCAAGGTAAATGATAGTAACGGAACCAATTACCGTATTGGTCTTTCAATTTTCCTTCTTCATTTATGTCTCCAATAATCTTAGCTATGCTGTGAATTTCATTAGAATCATTTATCAAGTTTCTCTCTTCAACAACATCTTCAAGTTTATATTTATCATTTACATACCCATCATCTAATGTAAAATATAAAATCGAAGTACATCCGCTAAAGAGCAACAACACAAATGGCATTAATACTATTTTCTTATTCATAAAATTACTCTACAATATTTATGTTAGGTCTAAAGCCCTGAATCGCTATTCTACGCCATTATTTAAGCGAGGTAAAGACAGCCTTTTCTCTATTGAATCCACAACTGCTTTATACAACGCAGAATCACTTATTGCTCTAAACGAATTAAGCACCATCTGATTAGATGTACCAAGAATAATTGTATCCTTAGATACACAATCATTATTACGTAGATATATTATCATATATTTACCTTCAAAATATTTCCGATTTTCACTGAATATTAGATTAAAAACTGTTTTTGTCATAGTCTCTCCCAAAGCAATGTCTTTGTATAGACCTTCGCTTACTTTCTCATATAAAGGAGTGTCTTTAAATATTGTATCAGTGTCTGTCCTCAAGACTGCGGTCTTAGTTTTAAATGTTCTTATTTTTATATATCCAATTTCTGGATTATTTGTTACATTATAGCAAACATAGATAGTATCACATATACACCTATCATATCCGAAAACAAAGCTTGAGTCAATTCTGGCAGTTGTAAGCAGATTACGCAGATTTATAAAAAGAGAATCTTCTTTATTGTTCAGCACAAGCGTGTCAACATTTTTACCATCACGAATCAAACTGATTATGTCATCATCCGTATTAATATAACAAAATGATTGAAATCTCCAATCTTCTTCAGAGAATAACAACAGGATCTTTTCGATTTCATTATATTTCGTTTCTTGCAAACCTGTTTGTTCTGTTTTTAGTAATTTCTCTTCTATAGCATCACTATCCTTACTACTACTTTGGGAATCTTTGTTTTTGCAGCCGATAAATAGTAGTCCAATTAACATCAATATTTTTGTCATTCTCCAATATTCCATTTTACACGCAAATATTCTAATATATTTTCTCTAAATCTTTCAGGAATTGCAGTATAAGATTCATTGCAAGCATCCATAAACAAATATTCATCCATTACAAAAATTTTTCCTTTATGGTCGGTTCTTGTTGTTTCTTCTTCTTCAATATCACTCTGGACGCTATGTGATGGGGATAGTCATGTTATTTATCTGTGGGGTATATCCAACCATATATTTCTTTGCCCTCATAGTCTCTTAACATAACACGCCGCCAATTTCCTTTGTGAGAAAAGAGTTTTCCTTCATTAAAATCATTAGTGCGAAGCAAAATTTCTGAGTTCAAACACGAATCTTTATACAAGATAATTTCATTGTTCTTCACATAACGCCTAAAATTGGTTCTATTATTTATGAAATGCTCCCAATTGTTTTCTAGCAAAATTTCAGTTTTAAGATATGTAATCTTCTTTCTAAGACTATCAACAACCATCTCAAGAAGTAAAGAATCCATAGTCGCGACATATGAATTTAAGCGTACCGTAGGAGCAAAAAATTGGTCACAGCACAATGTGTCATTTGCGATACTACTGTCTCTATATTGGTATAATATCATCCAATCTGCAGCTATGTCATTTTCATCGGGGTAATATAAGAACATAAAAGTCTTTCCTGGCTTTACATCACAATATTTTCCATTTTGAAGTTTATTATATCTATAAGTATTTATTGCTACGGTATCAACTTTTCCTGTATCTTCACGTTTAATGACAAAACCTAACCCAGCAACATTCTTTACTTGTTCATACTTTATGATAGTATCAGGACGTCCAATAAACGAAGTAGAATCAATTATTGCAGTTTTAAGCAGTTTCTGCAACTGTGTAAACAGTTTATTATTTTTGTCAGTAATTTTTAGTGTATCAATTCCTTTTCCCGTTTTGACCATATCAATTATGCTATTCGAGCTAAATCCAACTTCAGAAATTCCGGAACTGCTCACAAAAAATATTGATATTTCCCTAAGTTCTGTATTGCATTTATAAACATCAAAATGTTTTTCTTCTATAGCAACAGAAGTTATTTTCATATCATTGCTATGCCTGTTTTTACCACAACCTACAGACATAAATACTATTACTAATATTGTTAGTATGTTTTTATCCATCTTGTATTATATAAATAAATGTCAATAAGTTCCCTATTTATCTCTGGTATTTCAGTCGGTACGACATTTTCGAATATTTTTTTATAATCATTTTCAGATAATATTTTATATTCACCACTATGATCTTTACGTGTTACCTCTCCTTTGTAAATGTCACCATGCTTTATAGCCACATCTTGTTCTATAGTTGTTATCACTTCCCTATCAAGTTTATTGTCATATTCTGCATCCTTTGTTGTTGCTTGTTCATTCCAACTATTATTATATTTAATATCTTGCAAGATATGTGCTCCTTCGTGGGCAAGTATTGTTGCTGGATACAAAACAACCTCATTACTTGTTTTCACAAAGAAATTCGGATTCCAATATATTGTTTTTTCATTAGGATCATACATTGTATGTTTGTCTTTTGTCATTTCCTCAACATAATCGATATAATAAATATTGTCAGAGTCTTGAATTTTTTTAAATATCCACGATGTGCCTCTTTCGTTCATATATCGTATTGTCGCAGCAAAACGCTCTTTAAACCATTCAGGAACACCATCTGCAAAATAGATTTTCCTTCCGTCCGGGTCTACAAGGTTCACCGGGTCACCGGCGCAGTAGGCGTAGGGCGAGAGGTGGTAGTACTTCTCGGCCAAGGGGTCGATGGTGGAGAAGCGCGGTATGAGCGAGTATTGCCAACGTGCTCCGGAGTCGTACATATCGAAGCCGTGAAGCTCTACCTCTTCCTTGCCGCAGAAACGGCGAGGTTGCATAGAGGGGTTTACACGATTGTATGGAACACCAGATGGAAAGTATTCAAGGCTCTGCAGCACCTCGCCGGTGTTGCCATCGCAGGTGAGGCGTACATTGCCAAGGTAGTCCTTGACAAAGAAATAGGGTTTCACATCGGGCTGTTGCGTGGTGTCATTCTGCAATGATATGTAACCGCCGGGAATGTCGATGTGTGACATTATACCGTTCTTGAATACTAACGGGCCGGTACGGGTCTCTGTGTAGAGGGTGATTGGGTCGCCGCTGTATATGTTGTTGGCGGTCGGTGATACAAGGGCGGTCTGTTGCACCAAGGCTTTGGTGCCGACGCGCCTGCCGTCGGCAAGATAATAGAACTGCAGGATGTTGCCGCCGGTGAAGGTTATGCTGTCGGGGAGGTTCAGATGGTTGTATCTTGCATAGAGCATATCACGCGTGAGGTCGCGTGTCTCGTTCCCGTTGAGGTCGTATGCATACGTATCGCTATCGAGGCTTTGCTGTATGTACATATATTCATACTCGAGGGGATAACGCTGAATGGCACAGTCGTCGGCTTTTACACGCCGGTTGCCGTTCAGGGTGAATTCCATTACATTGACATCGCCTTCGGGCATTGTGCGGTAGATTTGCTTGATGTTGCTCATATCGTCGTATCCGAACACCTCTTTGATATGTTTATAGCCGTATCCATTGCCACCATAAGCTATAGCTTCGGTGTAACGTGCAAGGTGGTCGTAGAGTATGTCAAATCGTGTACCGGCGGTATTGCCGTTCTGGTAGGTTTCTATGGCTGAAATTCTGCCATTGTTGTATTGTTTAGCATAGGCATTGGAGGTTTCTCCGTAATGCAGATATTGTGTAAAACTGTCACTCTCTACCCCACGGTATTTCCCGTCGTTGTGGTAAAGGTGTCTTTTGTTGTAAATGCTGTCAAAAATGTTTTCTGTTTCCTTGCGGCAAAGCTCATCATACGAGGTGGTGTGCAGGGAACGATTGAGTATTTTTGTTTCTGTTCCGGAGGTATTAACTATAGATATCTCACATTCTGTTTCGCGCCCGCCGGTATCATAGTTGTACTCGTACGTAATGTCGAGCGTACCTGTTGCTGTGGTATATCTCGTTTCTTCTTTCAATAAGCGGTTGTTGAAGTCATAGCTGTAGTGGGTGCTTGTGCCAGTGTTGTTTATGTTTTCATATTCGGCTGTGTGTATATTCCTGCCGCGGTTGTCGTACCAATGGGCGGTGACTGAGTATTTCTCGCTGTTGCCAAGCAAGGCTGTATATGTTCCTGTCAGCATTGTCTTGGGAGGGTAAAACGAGCTGGGTGCGGCATCGGCGGTCTCATTGAACTGGGGTTGAGTAATAAAGGTGTATGTGTCGTAATAGTAGACCTTTAGTATTTGCGGTGAGGTTCCAAGGTTTATGTTATCGGTGTAGCCAAAAGGCTTGCTTATGTCAAATGTTTCCTTGACACAAATGCCGTTCAGCATTGCGGATAGTGTTGACGGTATGGCTGCATTTGTGATGGTTCCTTCTATTACGACTCTGCCAAGGGCGTCATATTTTGTATAACTCCATTCGTTACGGATATATTGTTCGGGGGTGCTGGTCATTACCGGGCGTGAGTCGGCATCGTATATGGTATAGTGCCAACCGGTTGCCGGCAGTTTGGAGCTTGTGCGGCGGTTGCGGTGGTCGTATTCGTAGAAGTAGGCGTATTGTTCAAGTTGCGTGCAGTCCGAAAGGTTATAATCCCCTGTTGAAGCTGTGGCTTCGGAGGCTATTGGGGGCAGAACACAACGGAGATTACCGTAGATGTCATAGATATGGTAGGTGTCGGTATTCTTACCGTAGGATGTCACGCGACGTTCAAGTATAATTTTCTCATCATTGTCCTTGAATACTAAGATTGTATTGCCATCCTCGTCTGTTGTACGGGTATAGGAGAGTGCCCCCGGGAGGTAGCTGCCATTGTTGGTTATGGTTGTCCCGTCTATGGTATAGCGCGTAATGCCAGTACTGTTATATCCGTATTCGTATGTTACAGACTTGCCTGGTGTGTTTGCTCCGGTTGTAGATAACAGGCGCCCACCCGGCATTGTCTCGTATGAATAATCAATATGGTAAGCACTGCTGTATCCCGAACTCTCGAATGCTGACAACGGTACGTAGGAGCCTCCTTGTGTTCCTAGCGGCAATGCTGCCCAGTCACGTACTCTTCGGCCAAGGCTGTCATAGGCTATGTGGGATACGAGGTCTTTGCCTTGTGGGGTTGTTCCTTGCAAGACGGTCTGAACTTCACGGCCTGCAACGTCATAATATTGTGTTGTTGTCATTGAGTTGCTTTCCGATGCGCCGGTTGCCGGCGACACGGCTTCTACGGGAATTCTCTTTCGTATGTGGTTCTGTTGTGCAAAGACAGTACTGCAGGTGCACAGCAGAAGAGATATTGCAAAATATCCCGTTGTGTTTATAATATTATTCTTCTGTCGCATAATGGTACTCTATTTGCTCAATAATGTTTTCTGCGTCACCAACTACTTCTATTACTTGATGCAGGCGGTTGAACTCATCGTATGTGTAACGGGTCTCTACTCCACGTGCATCGGTCTGTGATACCATACCAACGAGCGGCTCGTATCTGCTTACTGTAACTTGTGCATTTGGCAACACATTGCGCAAGTTATGCAATTTATTCCAATCTGCATCGTCCGGAAAAGGTTTTTCGGCCAATTCATCGATATTTATGCCACTGTTGATAACATCCTGTAGGGTCGCGTTGTTTATTTGTGCTACAATATGTTGGTTTCCATAGCTCCAAAGCAGAACAACACGACGACCACCACGGCTGATGAGTTCGGTCACACGTCCTTTGGCGGTGTAGCTGTTATATGTCACATCGGCAGTAGTGGAACTGTCCATCGAAAGCGTTACTGGGTTTTTGTCCAAGCCTTGGTTTCCTATAAAACTATATTCTTTATACGGCTTAACTATTGTAGAGTTGTGATGGGTCTTTACAATGGCCTTTTCCAATGTATTGCCGGTATAATATTTTTCCATTAGAGGGAGTGTTTTTAATTGGCTGTCTTTGAACGTACCACCTAAATATGAGGGGTAGTCTACAGAGTATGAATATTCAATTCTCTTTGTAGGGTGCCCTGTTGCATAAATCCTTGCTGTTTTCAACTTGAAGATTGAATCGTGATAAGTGTATTTGAAACTCTTGACATTCTCATCCTCTTTAATACTCATACTGTCGAGGAACGTATGATATGCTGTAATATAATAACAACGGGAATATGAAGTTTTTTCTGTCCTAAGCCCACGGATATTTCCAACGGAAACTGTATCATAAATAAAATGAGTGTCCTTATAAACAGAGTCTCCCCAATATACGGAATGGCGTGTTTGTGTACCATTCAGCGGATTGTGAGTACCTTGGTCATTAAAATAGATGCAGTCGTTTTCGGACTCGTTGACAAATCTGTATTTCTCTGTAATTTCTTTGCCGTTTCCCGTTCTTACAACCGTCACTGCGGAATAACCGATGTGGTTTCCATTATATGGATTATACAGGGCTCTCTGTGGGTATGAGTTGAACTCGATACAATGGTTGACCACAACGACCTTTTGTATAAAAGAATTAACAAGGTAGTAGTAATGATTTAAGGGAATGGTGTATAATGGTTCACGTATTAACCTGCCGGTGCTGTGCCCGTTTTCATTATAGATATATTTTATGGTAGTGATGGGTGACTTTATTTCAGAAATCCTTATGCCGCCAACTTTTTTCTTGTTTATACTATGCAAAGTTATCTTTATGGACACATCGGCATCACCCGTTGAACCTAAAAGGAGAAACAGTTTATCCAAAGGCTGTGATTTTGGATAGATGTAATCTTTAACGAAAGTACGTTTTACCAACCCGTTCGTGCGTTCTACCACAGTATTATGTGGATAGCCTGTGCTAGTGACGATTGCAGGGGCTGCTTTAATGTATACGCCTTCGTCTGAGGAGATGTCATTTTCTCTGGTATCTGTATACTCTATTTTAAACCGGTATAATTGAGGGTTATCTATCATTATTGGCACATTTATCGCTTTAGTTATGAAGTTACTTATCACTGTATCCAGCAAAACAGTTTCTTGTGGAAGAATAGCTTCAATAATTTCATCATAAATATCATTGCACTCGTATTTAAAACCGGTTTCCGCTCCCGTAGGGCTTGTAAGTTTTGTCAAAGTCCAAGTCTTTGCAATATCACTTGATATAGATTCAAAACCGTCATTATTATAATAAAACGTATCACCTTTATGTGCAACAATGTTTGTGCTATCTATCGCGACCCAACCATCGTTATTGGGAGCAACATCTTTCCAAGCATAATAGTTCTCCTCTAAAGTCAATGGCAAATATGGAACTTTCCCATAGGTGTAGTACCCCCATTTGTCTGTGTAATACTCGTTTTTTAGAGGCAGATTATCGCTCATATCATATTCCATCTTGTATTTTTGTTCGATATCGCCTTCTCCTTTTATTGTTATGGAATCAAGTTTTAGCCTTGAGGACAAGTAGGTGGTGTCATACAACTCTACAGCATTGTAAACCCTTCTGCCTATAAAATACGAATGATGCAAACGGAAAGAGAGTTTAGGTTGGGAAGACATTCTTGAGTATATATTGATTGTTTCCAATGCATTATTGTTGCTTGGAATTCGTTTGTCGGCAGCGTATGACTTTCTATGGTCATACCCGGTTATGTCTTTTCTTGCTACATCACTCTTGGAAAAGACTATACGTCCATTATTCCATCCAATTTCCTTTAGAACCGGTTCATTAACGGTCAGTTCTAAAGATAGGTTACGGGTTGGTTCCGGAAGTATGTCATATTTATTGGGTAACTCTTCGTAACCGTTTAATTCTACAGTTTCCAGTACTTTATATTCGGAGTACGTCTCATGTACAGGGCTTAAGTATGAATTATAGATTTCGTCATAATAGAAATTAATTTCTTCACCGTTCTGAAGTATTATTTTGCTTAATGACCAACTTGTATTGGTATAATGCTGCGAAAAGTATGTCTCATCCAACGGTATAAAAGTTCTATTCGGATACAATGATTCATTATAATGAGAGCCACCACCTTCGCCAGAAAAAACCATATTGCACATTCGTCTTGTTTCTATCTCGTCAAAGATGTATTGCGTATTATCCTCGGTTATAATTCTGAATTCACCTTCGTAACCTTCTATTCTGAGATTGTCATCAGGATTTAGAGACATAAAGCGTTCTGTGTCGTCAGTCGCATATTCACCCTTTTTTACAACAAACTTGCCTGAATAGCCGGCAAAGTTATAACAGTAGATGTCTGATTCCAAATCCAGCTCTTCATTACTAATGTTTGAATTAGGGATAATCCCGTCGCTGTAACTTTCGGGAATTGTGTCAGAGCAATAATAAAATCCGTATTCGTCAAAATCATCTCTTCCCTGTATTATCCTGCTTATACAGCCACCGGCATGCAAACTCCACCCAAGTCCAACCCGGCTTGCTTCCTGTGAAACCTTTATTCCGGATGCATGGTACTGTAATTTCAATGGCAAATTATAATCGCCAACGCTAATTGTATAAATGGGTATTGATATCTCGGGGACTCCGGTGTACAGCGATACCGGGATATCTGAATATTGCATAAGCGCGTGAGCTTCGGGAGATGGTGCGAAGTTATAGGATGTGACCAAGTTCTCGGTAAGGTTGCCGGCAGAAGATGTTGTTGAACGCATAACAAGTGTATCAGTCGAAACAATCTCACCGATGCTTTTTACAGGTTGCTTTGAATCCTCATTAAGAATCTGTGCATTTGAAAGCAATGCTGTAAAAACAAAAAGTAATGATAATGTTGTTTTATTCATTTAGGTTGTCCTCCATATATATTTTTTTACAAACCACCTTATTTTCATAGCTAACGATAAGCAGGTATGTCCCTTGTTGCAAATCGGTCAGGTCAAAAGTTGTTTTTATCGGATGGCCTTCTAATGTTTTTAAGTGTACATTCTCGAACGCTATACCACCAATACTTGCCAATGCGATGAAAATATCAAGATTCCTGTCAGTCATTAGCTCAATAGCTAATGTATTATGATTGTCCTGGCGACAACTCAGTCTTATATCATTGTCAGCAATATCTGAAATCCCGGTATTGCAAAGCGTGTTTTCTTGCACGAAAAGATTTGCATAGCGAACAGAGTCAGTTTTATTCATAGTAACAGATGCCTTTTTCTGCCCGTAAATCGGGTAGTAATATGAACTTGTACTATGTAATGTCTTTTTGCCATCCTTTAGCAAATATGTAATTGTTGACTCTATTATGGAATGTTCGTATTCGGGGATATACCAATTATAGTTCTCTATAATCCAGGTTAATGAGTCTTGCTTTAATCTATCGTATATTGATGAATTGTGGCTATGTATATCTTCATAAATATTGGTATCTGGTGTAAGAATCTGTCCAATATGCTTTCTCTTTAAGGTTCGGTATGCACCATACCTCACACTGTCTCCCGGCAAGACTATTGAGCCGTATGAATCAATAGAATAGGCTGTTTCACCGTACACGTGCAAATTCAAAGTGTTGGAATATATTCCTTCGCCATATATATTCGAAATGGCTGCAGAGCCGAATTGTAAACCATTAATCTTATGGATTTCCGGCTTTAAGTATTTCAGTTTTGTATTTTTGGTATTATAGCCAATGCAATAAAGAGTGTCCCCGGAATTTTTATAGTAGTTGTAACAGAATGGGGTTATCTCTACTGTTATGGAATCGTTTTGTGCGATATATTCATCTATATGCTCCTCGTCATAGATGCACAGCTCTCCAAAATCCCAAAACTTATTCTCACCGGTTTCACCCGGATGCGCAAATTCAATAGTTTTCCTAATGATTGTTTCACTGTTATTTAGCATTGCACTTTGAGACTGCGGAAAAACGGCAATGTTGCTTAAAGTGAAAAACAAGAAAAATAAAAAACAACGATATCTCATAAACAAGCATTTTGTTATTGTAAACCCCAATATACACTATAAAATCGACATACACATATCCTCATATAACGGCTGTTCCATTATTCAACCTCAAACTCTCCTTGGAAGCAGCTGCCGCCAAAATCAAAGACTATCTTATAAGAACCGACCGGCAGCTGTGGCAGCCACAATTCAACATCACAACCTTTTGGAAGAGCAATTTCGCTTTGCTGCTGAACAGAACCTGATTCGTCCACAATGTAATATGTAACCGATTCAAATGTTACATAAGGGCTCGTTACTGTAAATCGGGCATCTGCTGCATTGTAGAACACTGTTGGCAGGATGGAATATA
>CALBKR010000346.1 GCA_937896105.1 uncultured Bacteroidales bacterium | reverse complement strand
GCAAGGCGTGCCGTGCCTTTACCGATGTTACCGGGCTGCAGTTCCAGGCGATGGGCGAGCTGGAGTATTATGTGATTGCTCCCGACAGCGGTATGTTCCCTGCTACCGACCAGAAGGGGTATCACGAGTCGGCACCGTATGCCAAATTCAATGATTTCCGCACCGAGTGTATGGCGTGCATTGCGCAGGCCGGCGGTCAGATAAAATATGGGCATTCCGAGGTGGGTAATTTCACCATTGGCGACAGGGTGTATGAGCAGAATGAGATTGAGTTTCTGCCTGTGCCGGCCGAGGAGGCTGCCGACCAGCTGATGATTGCCAAGTGGATAATTCGTAATCTTGCCTACAGATATGGCTATGATGTTACCTTTGCCCCGAAGATTACTGCAGGCAAGGCCGGTTCGGGTCTGCACATACATATGCGCCTGATGAAGGATGGTGCTAATGTGATGCTGGGCAAGGATGGCACGCTGTCGCAGGAGGCTCGCCGTGCTATTGCCGGTATGATGGTGCTTGCTCCGTCGATAACGGCATTCGGCAACACCAATCCTACATCATATTTCCGCCTTGTGCCTCACCAGGAGGCTCCCACGAACATCTGCTGGGGCGACCGCAACCGTTCGGTGCTTGTGCGTGTGCCGTTGGGGTGGGCTGCAAAGAGCGATATGTGCCGCATTGCCAACCCGCTCGAGGGTGAGAGCCGCTACGATACTTCGATGAAGCAGACGGTGGAGATGCGTTCGCCCGATGGTTCGGCCGACCTCTACCAGCTTATTGCCGGCTTGGCTGTGGCGTGCCGCTATGGCTTTGAACTTGACAATGCTCTTGATGTTGCGGAGCGCACATACGTGAATGTGAATATTCACCAGAAGGAGAACGCGGCGCGCTTGGAGAGCCTTGAGTGCCTGCCCGACAGCTGTGCTGCAAGTGCCGACTGCCTGGAGCGTCAGCGTGCGGTGTTCGAGGAGCACAAGGTGTTTAGCCCCGCGATGATTGATGGCATTATAAAGCGTCTGCGCTCGTATGACGACAGGACTCTGCGTGCCGACATCGGGAACAATGCCAAGGCTATCGAGGAGCTTGTGATGCGTTACTTCCACTGCGGTTAGGCAAACTGAAAACTGAAAGCTGAAAGCTGAAAGCGGAAGCTTCGATAACGCCGTCAGCATCTTGTCAAGCGTAGTATAGCCGCAGGTTATACCGCTTGGGTTGC
>CALBKR010000345.1 GCA_937896105.1 uncultured Bacteroidales bacterium | reverse complement strand
GTTGCAAAAAACCACGCCTGAACCATTTTTACATAGTAGTCCTCAAGTGAAACATCACACACAAGCTGTAGAATTTCAGGGGTGAAGTTTTCACTCAGGAAATTGTCCATAAGGCACTTTACGGCATAACGTACAGTGTAGGTGTGTTCACTTTTAAGCCACTGTTTTATTTTTAGCAGAAGTTCTTCCGGATTTTTCTTAAGGACCCTGGGGCTTAAAATGTCACAGCTTGCCCAGTTGTCCACAAAGGGAAGAAAGCTGTCAAGAGCAGAGACACATTCATCGAAATCTTTGATTTTACAGATAAGAATACCGTGAAGGTTGTTTTCTTCATAATATTCATGGGGCAGGGTATTTATGAATTCTTTCCATCTGTTTTCTTTATAAAATTCATTGGCATACTTTCTGAGTACGGGCGTTCTGATGCCTATAATTTTATCTTTATCGACCGTTGGCATAAGAGCGGAATGAAAGTCTTTGTATTTTTCGTCCTTTAAAAGGAATAATTCTTCTTGTATATCGGTCATTATGCCTCAATCTCCAGTCCCACATAAAGCTGAACTGCCTTGTCGCCCAGTTCCTTGTGCAGAATTTCAAAGGCATCTTCACCCGTGCAGTGACCTGTATAGATTTTTTCTATACCTGTCTGTTTTATGCGCTCTGCAAGATCCTTCACTGTTTTTTCGTCTGAGCGGTAAAGATGAAAACCGCCTATGAGGGCATAGATTTTCTCACCCGGGAAATATTTTGCGGTTTCGTTTATTATGTTGTCTGCTCCACCGTGAGAACAGCTGTTGAAAATCACAAGGCCTTTTTTTGTTCTGATTACAAGGCTCTGCTCGTGTTCAAAACTGTCGGGTATGAGCTTACGGTTGTGCTTTATGTATATCCCCGTTGATTTACCGAGCTTTTCAAGGTTATCTGTGCAGTGAGGGGCAAGGTAAACACCGTCGGATATTTCCTTGAAGCCGTCGGTAAAAATAATACGGTCCCGATACTTTTCCATAAGACCTCTTTTAATTCCTATATACTTTGAAAAAATCCATCTTTTACCGTAGCAATTTTCCTTACACCCCTGAGAAAGATAAAACTTTGCTGTGGGATTTTTCATAAAGAACGGGCCCATTCCGTCGGAGTGGTCATAATGGGCGTGGGAAAGCACACCGAAGTCAACGTCGGTAATGTCAATGCCGAGTTTTTCTGCGTTTTCCAGAAACAGACCGGATGAACCGGTATCAAGGAGTATTTTTTTGTTTTCGTGTTCAATTAAAAAAGAAAGACCCCACTGTTTTTTCAGTTCACCGTGAGAAATATTGTCAATTAAAACTGTTGCTTTCATAAATTTTTCACCTCATAACAATTATACATTCTCGAAGCATAAAAGTCACCCTATCATTTTCGACAATTTATTGTGCATTTATGCCCTCACAATTGGCAAAAATAAAAAAAGGTTATAAAATTTTCTCAATCCTATTGAGATAATATTTTTTTTAACTCATCTATTTTTTTTCGACATTGTGGACATACTTTTGCATCCATAGGAATTTCTGTTTTACAGTGTTTGCATAATTTTGTTGTTTTTTGTGGTTTGTTTTGTGGTTCCCTCCGACTCTGCATTGTAGAATGCAGATTGGACGAATAATTTTTATTACTACTGCAAATATAAAGTAGTTTATAATATAAACCAAATTTCTGCGCAAAAAAATTGCAGTAGGGTATAACTTTTTTAAAGTTTATTCTAAAATATAGATTATACCTATTTATATAGATATGCTACAATTTGTTCTAACCACTTTTGGTCTGTTGTGTCGAATGTTGCCAGTTGTTCGCTATCGATATCGAGTACAGCGACGATTTCTTGCTTATCCCAAACTGGAACTACTATCTCGCTACGTGATAGCGAACTGCACGCAATATGTCCAGGAAATAGCTCTACATCTGGGACAATTTGAGTCGTCTGCTCTTTCCAAGCGGTACCACATACACCTCGTCCATATGCAATTCGGCTACACGCCAATGGTCCCTGAAATGGACCTAAGACTAGTTCTTTGCCTATTACTCTATAAAATCCCGTCCACCAAAATCCAAACGTTTGGTGTATCATTGCTGCGATGTTGGCCATATTGGCAATGGCATCGTTCTCTCCTTCTACAAGTGCCACTATCTGCTTGTATAGCAATGCGTACTTTTCGGCCTTATCACCTTTGGCTATAATTAGATTCTCAGCCATCGCTACTCAATTTTCCACATTTTGTCACCCAGATAAAAGTATAGCGTGCCGTATGAGTAACGACCCGTTTGAGCTCCGCGGTCGAATGTTATCCATAGATAACGTTCGTAATTACCGTAGCGTACAGGCACAATTGTCGGCCAGCCGCGGAAACCTCCGTTGGCATATTGTTGCAGGAATGTTCCGAGATATTCCAACGATGGGTAGTCGTAGATATAGAATGTAGTGTCGGAACCTCCGCTGAGTACGTAGCGTTTGCCGCCTACTGTAGTGATTCTTATGCCCGTGTTGTTGTTCTTTGTCGACTCAGCTATCTGTTTGTATGGGCCATTCCAGTTCTTGCTTTCGCATAGGTATGTAACATACGACTTATCTTTCAATGCGCAATATGCCAAGCGCCATTTGCGAGCCTTAGCGTCGTAGAAAAAGTCTGGGTCTTCAGTGTTGAACTTGATGCCTGTTTTAGTACTGCAGGTGTAGTTGTGTGGGAAATCCAACTCTTTGCACTCCAGGAAATGCATTCCGTGAAGAATATCGGCTTTGGTTGAGCTGTATGCTAGTGTGTGGGTGTCGCCGTGAGTTGTTGTCATTACCATATACTCTTTGCTCTTGGGGTCGTAGACAACCTTTGTTGCGTGGAAGCCATACATAATACCATCACCTTTGCCGAAGAAGAGAGCACCCTCTAAACGCAATTCATACGAATCGAGGTCGACTGAGTACATCCCTTGATATGAGTCAGGTATCTGCTCGAATCCTCTCGATGTAAAACATAAATATAGTCGTCCGCCGTGAATCAAAGGAGAACCGTCGGTGGTTTGTACAATCTGTGGGTCGGCTTGCCCTGTTCCACAAGTAAGTAGGCTTTGTGCTTTGTTGAGAATGATATTACCTCCATTGGCAGGAGCTGCATATACACCGAAAGAGTGGGTGGTGCAACTTTCAATGCTTCGCATATCATTTTTTATGCTGAATAACAACTCCGCTCGGCTATCTTCGTGA
>CALBKR010000344.1 GCA_937896105.1 uncultured Bacteroidales bacterium | reverse complement strand
TTTAAGCATCGGCAAATAGTTTGAGGCGCGGCATTGACCACCGGTCTGCGTGATACCTACAACCGATTTTGCCGGGTCATATTTGCCGCTTCGGAATGCTTTAATTATGTCTCCAATGATGAGGGTGGCTGGGTAGCAGACCTCATTATTTGCATATTTGAGTCCATATTCTCCTGATGTCTCATCACTGATTGGCAGACACTCGAGATTATAACCTGCGATATGGAATACTGCCGGTATAAGCGGAGATATGAAGGGGGTGAAGAATGGTACAATTATCTTGCGGTCAAGATACTCTTCATTGTAGATTGGGGTTGTGACGAATTCTTGCTTGTCCTTTATCTCATTTCCTGCATTGGCAATTTTAAGGCTTTCCACAAGCGAACGTACCCTTAGTTTCATTGAACCGATGTTGTTTATGTCATCGAGTTTAAGCAGAGTGTATGCCCTGTTGTTCCTTAATAGGAGCTCTCTTACTTCATCTATTATAAAAGCATCGGGACCGCAACCGAAAGATGTCATCTGTACAAACTGAATTAGTTTGTTCTGCTCAGTACACCACTTTGCCGCGCGCATAATACGGTTGGGATATGACCATTGCGCAAGGAAATGGGTATCTGAGATATTGATCTCTTCTTGCCGTACGATGTCTTCTGTAAGCACGTTTATTCCCATCTCGGTAAGCATATCCGATACTTTGTGCTGTATCAGCGGGTCGCTGTGATAAGGGCGCCCTGCCAGCAGTATCGATAATTTCCCTTCTTCTATTGATGTTTTTAAGAGTGCCTTGTTTTCCTCTGTTATCTCTCTGTTATAGTCTGCCTGCGCCTTTTCTGCTTTCAGGATGGCACCATTTATCTCCTTTTCTTCTATACCTAAAGATATAAGATATTTTCTGCATTGTTTGTGCAGCAGTTTTCTGTCATTGAAACTTATTACCGGTGAGTCGATGGGAACTTTACTCTGTTGTGTGCTTTTGACAACTGCTGAATAGCCGGTGACAATGGGGCAGTTATAGCTGTTCTGCTCGTCCTTGCTGCATTTCCCTTTTACTACAAACGGCATAAATATTCTATCGACATCGCTTCCCTGGAGCTCTGATATGTGGCTGTGTACCAGTTTGGCTGGGAAACAGAGATTGTCCGACATTACCATATTGGCTGTCTGCTCGTACTTTGAAAAGTCCGAAGTTCCGGATAAGTATACGGATATTTTACATTCGGAGAATAGAGTATGCCAGAATGGGTACTCCTCGTATATGTTCAGCACCCTCGGTATACCGATTCTTATCCTTGGCTTCTCTATTTCTGCTTTTCGGGAGAATAAAAGATGGTTTTTTCTTGTGAACATATTCGTTCCCCTCTTCTTTTCACCATTTCCATTGCTGAAATGCTTTTCACATCTGTTACCCGAGTAGTAGGTCTGTCCGTTCCCGAATCTGTACTGTTGTATCTCGCAATTATTTTCGCACCCGCGGCAGTGCAATGAGCGTGTAGTATGTGATGCCAAATCAAGCATTTCATCCAGGCCGGTAATCTTTCCCCGCTGTTCCATTGCGTGAAGTGCGCATCCATAGGCTCCCATCAGTTCGGGGTAATTGCATCTTGCGACCTCGGTACCTGTGACAATTTCGAGTGCTTTGACTATGGCATCGTTACGCATTGTACCTCCTTGCACTACAATGTGTTTGCCTAATTCTGTCGTATCTTTAAGCTTAAGTACCTTATATATACAGTTCTTAATCACAGAATATGCAAGTCCGGCTGAAATGTCGCTCACGGTTGCACCCTCTCGAAGCACCTGCTTCACCTTTGAATTCATAAAAACTGTGCAACGTGTTCCAAGGTCCGATGGTTGTTCCGACTCGCAGGCTTTCAGTGAAAAGTCGCCGGCCGTGTAACCCAAGCTTTGTGCAAATGTCTCGATGAATGAACCACAACCAGAAGAGCAGGCCTCATTTATTTCAATACGGTCAATAATGCCATTATTGACAAAAATAGCTTTCATATCCTGCCCGCCGATATCCAGTATAAAACTGACATTCTTGTCGAGATAATGAGCTGCCTTATAGTGGGCTATTGTCTCTATTATCCCTTCTTGCAGGTTGAATGCTGCTTTTATAAGGTCTTCGCCGTATCCAGTAGAGCAGCTGCCGATGAAATTCAGTTTTGTATTTTTCTTCTTACATATTTCCGATAGTCCATTCAATCCTTCCACAACGGTGTCAATTGGCTTTCCGCCATTATTCCTGTAGAATTTGTAGAGCAGTCTCCCGCATTCGTCAAGAACTACAATTTTAGTGGTTGTAGACCCTGAATCAATACCGATATATGCCGACATTTCTCCTTGCCTTAATTCCGTTTCTGGGATACTGAAACTATTCATCTTTTTGCACCAGGAGGTGTATGACTCACTGGTGGTAAATAACGGTTGCAGCGATGTGGCAGGGCGCTCTTTTGCTCTCGAGCCCATTTTAATACGGCTGACGAGCTCTTTTATTTTTACTGTTTTCTCTTCTACGATATCAATCAATGCTGTGCCGTGTGCAGTAAGCAATTCTCCATTTCGTGGAATAATCACCCCGCTGTCTGAAAGTGACAGATAGTTCTTGAAAGCATTCCTTAATGCCGGTATGAAAGTCAGCGGCCCTCCGCAGAACAGTATCGGTGCTTTGATATCGTATCCGCGTGCCAGGGTGCTGACCGTCTGCACAGCTACTGCGTGAAAAATAGATGCGGCAATGTCTTCCCTGCTTGCGTTTCTGGCGATTAGGTTCTGGATGTCGGTTTTGCAGAATACACCACATCTTGATGCTATAGGGTATATACGGCTCGAGTTTAGTGCAAGGCTGTTCAGCTCATCAACAGTTACGCCAAGAATTATTGCCATTTGGTCTATGAAGGCTCCTGTACCGCCTGCGCAGTTTCCGTTCATACGCATATCCTCGGCTCTGCCATCTTTAAATACTACAATTTTGGCATCCTCTCCGCCAATATCTATCATTGTTTCAGTTTGGCGATAGTTGAATTGTATAGCTTTCGATACTGCCACAACTTCCTGTATAAATGGTATATCATATCTTTCTGAAAATCCCATACCCACAGAACCCGTTACGCGTACAGCAACAGTCTCGTTGCCGAATTCCTGTACCAACCGCTCAAGGAATGAGAGAACTACATCGTTGACTTTTGCGTTATGTCTTTCGTACAGTGAATAACATATTTCCCCATTATTGTCAATGGCTACCAATTTTGCCGTTGTAGAACCGATATCAAGACCAATCTTTAACATAGAGATATTTTACTATAATGTTTGACACTAATGTCAAACACAAAAGTAAGGCGCTTGTTTGGATTTAGCAAACAGTTATGCTTGTTTTAACATTTTTTGGGGGATAGGGGATGGATTATATTATATATAAATAAGGTCGAGACCGGTAAGGGTGATAAAATCCCTCAGAATTTTAGGTTGAGCCCCTTTTGCGGGGGCGATACAAGCATATATGTATACAAAAAAGAGAAGTTCTTTCGAACTTCTCTTTTTGTACCCAGACCCGGGATCGAACCGGGATGGGTTGCCCCACTGGTGTTTGAGACCAGCGCGTCTACCGATTCCGCCATCTGGGCAATTGCTTAATTGCGAGTGCAAAGGTAGCGCTTTTTTTCGGGTGTGCAAAGAAAAAAAGGCTTTTTTTGAAAAAAAGTGCGAAATGCTTGTCTGTTACGGCAAAAAAAAGTAATTTTGCAAGCCGATTATTATCAACCCATACTATGGGTATGCGATGCTTTAGGTCTCTGAGTTGCACTAAGGGCACAATCTAGCCAATTGGCCGGGTGTGGCGCGAAGAGGGTATCTGCTTGGCTACTAATTCCGTAAGTAGTTTTGCAGAGGAGTGTCGGAACGATGGAATTATTAACTTTTTAAATGATTTAAAGTGGATACTTTAAGCTACAAGACAATTTCAGTAAACAAGGCAGCTGCTCAGAAAGAGTGGGTTGTTATTGATGCTACAGACCAGGTGCTTGGTCGCCTTGGCACAAAGGTTGCCAAGCTGTTGAGAGGTAAGTACAAACCCAGCTTCACACCTAATGCTGACTGTGGTGACAACGTAATCATCATCAACGCAAGTAAGGTCAAGATGACTGGCAACAAGTGGAATAACCGTGTATATTTGAGATTCTCGGGCTATCCCGGTGGTCAGAAACAGTTCAGCCCTGCTGATGTTGCTGCTGGCTACAAGGGTTATGAGCGTCTTATCAAGCACGTTGTAAAAGGTATGCTCCCCAAGAACCGTCTTGGTGTTCACCTTTTGAATAACCTCTACATTTTCGATGGTCCAGAGCACAACCACGCTGCTCAGACTCCTAAAACAATTGATATTAACTCTTATAAATAAGATAGCAGATGGAAATGGTAAATGCATTAGGCAGACGGAAAAGCGCTGTTGCCCGTATTTTCGTAACTGAGGG
>CALBKR010000343.1 GCA_937896105.1 uncultured Bacteroidales bacterium | reverse complement strand
TTCAGAATTGAAGTCAGTCCTCTCAGACCTTGCTGCTGCTTTTTCAGCTAGGTTTATGTCATATTCTAAATCCTTTGTTGTCATTTCAGTAGCCTCTTTGTCAATCAAACGTTTTTCTTCGTTTGTGAAATCCATTTTATAATTCTAGTTTAAAGTAAAATTAATGTTTTATTTTTTTTGTTTTATTCTTCTTGTTTGTGTTTAAAGTTTCTTGGCGAGTTTCTGAATTTTTTTGAAACTGTCCATAAGCTCGCTATAATCGGTTGAGCGGCACGAGTCGAAACGGTTCCACACTTGTGCATCCAATATCACACCGCCGAATCCATACGAGGCGAGGCGCTTGAGGTTGCCCTCGTCAATGTCGCCAAAGGCCCATACGCGTTTGTTTATGACCTTTTTGCCATACTCGTTCAGCTCGGCACTCTGGTGAAAGGTGCGTCCCATAGGGCCGAAGCACATTATCTCGTAGAATCCTTTAAATTCGTGCAACTCGCGAAGGTTGGCTGCGTAGCCCACGAGCTTGCCTTTTTGTTTTTCGGTTGGGTGGGGCGAACCGGGAGGAAACAGTTGTCCTGCCAGCTTATAGTCCTGCATCAGACGGTTATTGCACGTGAAGATGCGCTTGTGGAACTTCTTGGGAATGAGGTTCAACAATCTTTCTATGTATTGTGGATGAGGATAAGACTTGTCAAGGAAAAGATAATCAAGCTCTTCTTCAAACAGTCGGGTTATAATTTTGTCCTCCTCAATGAAAAATGTCGGTTTTGTTACAACGGCGAGTTTCATTGTTCTCTATTTACTATATTTAACATTTTTTGAAAGCCTTACGGCTTCAAAGAGGCTGTTGTGTGCCCCTTATAGGTTGCAAATTTAATATTTTTTATTATATCAAAGCAATAATATAGAAGATTATTTTAATTGTTGTTCTATTCTTGATGTAATAAACAAACTACCGCTGGGCTGTGTTTAATAGGTATGTTATTATTTACTATTGTGTTAATATTATGGCAAAAGAGAGTGTGTTGATTCTCAGGCAGCGTATCGACCTGCCCGGGTTGTTGCAGCAGCTGAACGCTGCGCTTAGTGAGGAGTGGTTGGCCTATTATCAATATTGGATAGGCAGTTTAGTGGTCGAGGGTGCTATGCGTGCCGATGTGCAACGTGAATTTGAGGAGCACGCCGAGGAGGAGTATATGCACGCAAGGCTTCTTGCCGACCGCATTATTCAGCTAGAAGGCACGCCGGTGCTGAATCCGGCACAGTGGTTCAATCTGGCGCGTTGTAAATATGCCGCACCGCTGAATAATGATGTGATAAGCGTGCTCAAGCAGAATATCGCGGCCGAGCGTTGTGCGGTTATTCGTTACGAGGAGATTGCGAGCCTTACAAATAATATTGATTATACCACGTGCGATATTGCCAAGCGTATTATGGCCGAGGAAGAGGAGCACGAGCAAGACCTTCAGGATTATTTGCGCGACGTCGAGTGGGTGGTGCAGTCGATGCAGTGCAAGTGTTAACCCTACTGTTTCTATAAGCTACGAGGCGAACAAAATCATTCGCCTCATAGCTTATGTAAAATCCTCAATAGCTGTCTCTGTAATCATCAAAATCGCTTCAGAAATTCCGATTCTCATATTTTCGTTTGTACTCTTTCTTGTTGTGCGGCAGAAGTCTGGTATAGTATATTCCATCGTAGAAATACTCAAAAGCGAAGCGCGACATTTCCATCTGTTTGGGGTACATCAAACGGTTGCGGTTGTATAATTGAACAAATACATCGGCTCAATTACACTCTGTTACAGTTGACCAACAAAATTGCCAAAATTTGTATTGTGTAAATGCAGATTATGGAAAAACATGGTTTGATGATGAAGATGAAGAAGAAATTTTAGGATATGAATTATATTATGA
>CALBKR010000342.1 GCA_937896105.1 uncultured Bacteroidales bacterium | reverse complement strand
TCATCTGTACTCTGTCATCTGTACTCTGTCATCTGTACTCTGTCATCTGTACTCTATTATCTATTGCATCAAACACCTCCACAGCCTCTTTTTCATTCAGGCCTGCCTTAACTGCAACAGCTATCAAATCGGCTTTTGTCGGTGTTATGCTATCATTTATGGATGTTGTATGATACCCGTTCATTCCTTCACTCGGCAGAACATCAAACGCGGGAGAAAAACGCCAGGCACTATCACGATAAACGAATGCAAAGTTTTTTGCGTGGTCGTCCTTGTTTCCAATGAGATAATTGAACACCATAAGGCGATACACTTTCCACAACTCCGCAACATTGTGTGTAAGCGCCGCACACACCTGGAATATATGAGAATAGTCAATGCTTGGAACGCGATAGTCGGCACACAGCAAGCCCGCAACACTCACAACGTGCAGCCTTCCCTGCGGCGTACGGTCGAAACGTTCTGCCGCAAAGTATTTTCCTTCAAACAGCCTTGTATCGGGCATCTCTACGCCACACTCCTTGGCAAGCAGGGAGTATTCATACTCCATCTCCCCGATACGCTTGGGGTCGTGCTTGGCACGGAACTTGACCAACCACTCACGGCCTTCGTGCCGGGCAAAAATTTTCGGGCGAGCACCGCCCGGCGAACCACCTCTGTTCTGAAATTCCTCAATGCCTTCTCCTGCATAATCATCACTATCGAGAATACGCTCTGCCTCTAATGCAAGCTTCTCGAAATCGGCATATTCCTGCTTTGACACGACACTATTGTCGGGCCTGAACTCCAGAGCACCACGCCCCGTGGAACCCACCAAGGCAAGACGGTCGAGCAGAGTCAGTTTACGAGGGTTCACACCTTGTTGCTGCAGATACCTGTCGAGCACAAGAAGCCCCCAACCATCGGGCAAGCTATCGTCGAACACGCCAAAACCACCGTCAAAGGGATGAGGCCTGGCAACAAAAACGCCCGGGCGCAGAGGGAGTTCAAAAGGAGATATGGAAAAGCCCGAGCGCAACCACTCCACCGAATATTCAAAGGCGCACAGTCCCTCTTTGGTCAATGCCAAACGGCCAACCAAAGCATTGCAGCAGAGCACCTCTATCTGTTTAATGCTATTCATTCCTTTTACCTCTTTTACGTGTTACAACCTGCTCATTCAGCACTTCGTCAAGTGACTGGTACTGTTTTTGCGCGAACAGCATTTCAAAATCGGGCAATGCGTTCAAAGCAAATGCTATTTGCAAGAGCCCACGCAACGAAATCTCGCCCACCTGCTCGAACCTGCGATATGTAGCGAACTTGAGACCGGCCCGCGACGCAAGCCCTTCCTGTGTGAGGTTCAGTTCCAAGCGACGAGCCTTGACCCTTGCCGAAATATTCATTGCAACATCATTAGGAGATTCCGTGCTAACAAATAATATATTATTCATAACAGGCAAATTTCATTCTAATGAATATTATTTTATTTGTTACAAATATAGCATTTTCTTTTTACATAACATTATGTTATGCACAAAAAACACAAAACCAAAGAGCATTTTCCTCGGTTATCTGTACTCTATTATCTGTTATCTGTGCTCTGTTATCTGTACTCTGTACTCTGTTATCTGTACTCTGTACTCTAAAGCACTCCCTGCTTCTTTAGTTCTTCGGCATGGGGAGAATTGACAAGGCCAACTTTTCGCAATCCGCACGGCATCACATTCTGCGATGCTGCGTGCGACCTTTTGCTGTTGCCCTTGTCGATAAAACACAATTGACAACGTGCGTTTTTCGCGACCCACGCGGTGCGACTTACGCCGCACTGCGCGTGACCTATCGCTACGCACATTGTCGACTCCTTTTGGTAGCAGGGGACTAAAGAAGTCTCTGCTTCTTTAGTTCTTCGGCGTGGGAGAATTGACAACGTGCGTTTTTCGCGACCCACGCGGTGCGACTTACGCCGCACTGCGCGTGACCTATCGCTACGCACATTGTCGATTGCTCGTAGTAGCAGAGTTGCTAAAGCATATTCTGCTTTTTCAACTCTTCTGCTACTACGAGCAATTCATCATACCACTCCTGGCCGAAGCGTTCGATTAGGGGTTCTTTAAGGAATTCGTAGGCTCTGACGCCTTTGCGGCGGCCTTTGATGAATGCACTGCTGCACACATCCCACTTATGCAGGTTTACGCCGACATAGTCGCCCACCTTGCGCAGGCGCACAGGAT
>CALBKR010000341.1 GCA_937896105.1 uncultured Bacteroidales bacterium | reverse complement strand
CCGCAGCAGCCGTGGAACAGGCCGTCAAGGCACTTTCACAGGAGAGCGTCATAGGCATCGACACCGAGACCCGCCCGTCGTTCCGCAAGGGAGTACAGCACGAGGTGTCACTCATACAGCTGTCGACCGCCGACACCTGTTTCCTTATCCGCCTCAACCGTACCGGGATGCCCGATTCGCTGACAGCCCTGCTCGAGAACAAGCAGATAGCCAAGATAGGCCTCTCGCTTCACGACGACTACCAGGCACTCTGCAAGCGCCGCCGTTTCAAGGCCGGAGGTTTCGTGGACCTGCAGAAGGAGGTAGGCCGCTTCGGCATTGAAGAGATGAGCCTTCAGAAGATATACGCGATAATATTCGGGCAGCGCATATCTAAGAGCCAGCAGCTCAGCAACTGGGAGAACGATGTGCTCACCGACAAGCAGAAGCAATATGCCGCCACCGACGCCTGGGCGTGCCTGAAGATATACAACGAACTGAAAAAGATAGGAAGATAATATGGAAAAAGCCGTAATACTGAAACGCGGGAAAGAGGAGTCACTGCAACGTTTCCACCCCTGGATATTCTCGGGAGCGATACAGCGCATCGAAGGCAAGCCCGAGGAGGGTGATGTGGTAACCGTCTACACCAACGACCGCAAATTCATCGCCCGCGGACACGTACAAGTAGGCAGCATAGCCGTCCGCGTGCTCACATTCACCGACGAGCCCATCGACCTTGAATTTTGGCGCCGCCGCATAGCCACCGCCTACCATCTGCGCCGCAGCATAGGCCTTGCAGGCAACCCCGTCAACGACACCTACCGCCTTGTACACGGCGAAGGCGACTCACTCCCCGGCCTCATCATCGACATCTACGGCGACACAGCCGTGATGCAGGCCCACAGCGTAGGAATGCACGTCAACCGCACAATCATCGCCCAAGTACTGAAAGAGACGCTGGGCGAGAGCCTCAACAACATATATTACAAGTCGGACACCACCCTCCCCTACAAAGCCGACATAAACAAA
>CALBKR010000340.1 GCA_937896105.1 uncultured Bacteroidales bacterium | reverse complement strand
GCACGGGTGGAACTCGTGCCTCGCGGGTTGCGAAAAGCGAGCGAAATCAAGGTAGCAGCTCGATGAGCGAACAGCAATAGTCGCGAGAAGCACGGGTGGAACTCGTGCCTCGCGGGTTGCGAAAAGCGAGCGAAATCAAGGTTTCTCAAACAAGTAATTGACCAAAAGCTCGATGAAAAATGGCGGCCGCAAGGTCGCCATTTCTTTTACTTTACAAGTAGCTCGCAACCCCTCACTCCTTACGGACAAAAAATCCTCCCCTGTCTTAGGGGAGGTGCCGCAGGCGGAGGGGTATGCCTCGCGCGTTTTTTAAACCCTTCGTTGCGTGGTTTTGAGATCCTTCCTCCGCTTCGCTTTGTCAGGATGACAAGCACTCTTTTCTCTGTACTCTGTACTCTTTTCTCTGTGCTCTGTACTCTCTACTCTGTACTCTGTTATCTGTACTCTGTTCTCTTTTTAACTCCTCCGACACTGCGTGACACCAGGCTCTATTATTGTTTCGGAGCAATAAACCTGTACAGGTTACACCCTATGAAGTTTCCTATCACAAGACAGGGATAGAGCAACGCTATCTCTCCGATATGTGCAAAGGTGTATTCTGTGGGCACTGTGAGGTAGTAGAAGGCATCGGCAAGGCAGTGCGGAAAGCCGCAGTAGATGAAGAGGGGGACACCGAAAAGCAGTGCCAACGGCTTGCCTTCGCGCGCGAAGGTGACTACTGTTGTCATTATGAAACCGCAGCCTATCGCCAACAGACCTGCTCGCACTGGGCCGATGGCGAGGCGTGACTCGAGTATCTTCTGCGCCTGTGCGCCCAGCTCCATCGGTGACATACGGGCAAGCAAGGAGATGAGCAGACAGCCCATTATGTTTGCAAAGAGTATAAAGAGGAGCTCGCCAATGGCCTTGCACCAACGCGAACGGCCGTCGTCGTAGCGCAAGGGCACAAAACCGGCTGTTCCTGTGTAGAGCTTGAGCTTGTAGTTTACCACAGTGAGGAGACCGAAGGAGAAGAGCACTGCTCCCAACACCTCGATTCCTTTACCGCAACAGGCCAGATAGCCCCAACCTGCTATTGCTACTGCAATGCCTGACAGCATTGCTGAACGGAATGTATCTTTCATATTTATTTTAGTTTTATGTATGCTTAAAGGAGTTAAGGGTTACCAAGGCATCCAGTCATTTATACTCTGTACTCTCCCCTTCCTGCGTCGGCAATCATACGCTGCACGGTTTCGTTGAAGGCACGCTCCTGCATAAGCTGTTCGATGGGGATGTGCATACGGTAGCTCCACTGGTGGTCGCGGTTCGACGGCACATTGATGCGTTCGTCGTCGGGGTTGTCGCGGCGAAGACGCTCGTCCATAGCCATCCAGTCCTGCCAAGCGAAGAGAGCGAAGGCCGACGGCGAGGCAAGATGCCGGGCAAGGATTGTGTATGCAATGCGGCCGTCCATCTCAAGCGGTGCCTTGCCATCGAAGCCCAGGACATTGTTGTAGAACTGCTGCGATAGTGCCTCATCCTCTCGCCACCAGCCACGCAAGGTGCTCATATCGTGAGTCGAGGGTGTGGCTACCGACAGGTAAGGGTAACGCCCGGTATCGGCAAATGTCTCGCCATAGAGCTTTGGCATACGCTGTATCTCGAGCGAGAGCACCTGAAGGTTCTTCATAACCCAGGGCACGCAGGCCGGTATCATTCCCAAATCCTCGCCACAAGCTGTCATTTGTGTCGAAAGCAACAGCGGTGTGAGTTTGCGTATTCCCTCGCGGAACCAGAACATTGTGTGGCGGTTGTAGAAATAGTCCTCGTATATGCGGTCGTAGGCTATGCGCTCGCTTTGTGTGAGCTGTGCATAGGCACCGGTGTCGCTGCCAAGGATGCGCGGAACGAACAGCGTCGGGGTGTTGAGGTCGCGCATAAAGAGCACACTGCCATATATGCGCAAGAGGGCATCCTTCATAGGCTGCGGCAGCTTGGGCGTGCGCTCGTATATGTAATAGGCCAGTGTGTTGGCATCGGTAATTTCGGGCTTGAAACGGTAGGTTCCGTCGCCATTCTCGCACAGGAAGGCATCGATGATTTGCCTTGCCTTGCGTGGAAAATGCTTCTTCAGCAGCGCATCGTCGATATATGGCACTGTGTGACGCGACTCGTCGAAGGCAAAGCCTGCAACGGCCATCTCCTCGACCGAGAGCGGGCGATTGGGCGAGAAACTGCCGGCAAGGCCGCTTGTTGCCGTGCGCGGGATTTCCCAGATGCGGAAGAAGCCAAGTATATGGTCGATGCGATAGGCATCGAAGAAACGCGACATATATTGCAGACGGCGACGCCACCAGGCATAGCCGTCGGCTGCCATCACCTGCCAGTTGTATGTGGGGAAGCCCCAGTTCTGGCCATCGGCGGCGAACATATCGGGCGGAGCGCCTGCCGACACTGCGAGGTTGAACTGCTCGCGGTCGCACCATACATCGACTCCATTGGGCGCCACGCCGATAGGGATATCGCCTTTAAGCGCAATACCGTGGCTGTTGGCATAGTTGTGGGCGTCGGAGAGCTGTGTATAGAGCAGGTACTGCACATAGCTGTGGAAACGTACCTCGTAGACGGCATCGGGATACTCGGCAATGACACGCTCCATAGTGTCGCTCCCATAAGCGGAATAGTCGCCCCAATCCCAGATGTTGCTGTGCAGACGCGAGGAGAGGAAACGGAACAGGGCATAGGGCTTGAGCCACTGCTGTTGCTCCTTTTCAAAGGCGATATATCCCTCGCTTGAGAGCACATCGCTGCCCACCTCTTCAAAGAGCTCGCGCAGATAGTTTATCTTCAGGCGGTAGACCTTGGCATACTCGACCGTGGGCAGGGCATTAAGCGCCTCGCGCTCCTTTTGGTAGAAGGCGTTGCGCCTTGCCTTTGAGAGTGCAGGAAGCGCGGAGATATCGGTGTATATGGGGTTCAGTGCGAAAACCGAGACGCAGTTGTAGGGGTATGAGTCCTCGTTGCCGCCGCACACGGTGGTATCGTTGACGGGCAGAAGCTGAAGTATGTTCTGCCCTGTGGAGGCGAGCCAATCGGCAAAGAGCTTTATGTCGCCGAAATCGCCGATACCCCACCCGTGTGACGAACGCAACGAGAAGAGGGGTATTACGGTTCCTGCCAAGCGCAACGACGGGGCATCGAAGGTGAGGGCGTCGAGCTGATAGAAGTAGTTTGTCGACGGCTCGAAATCGGGGAGCAGTATGTGACGGTTGTCGCCACTCTCCCAACGCACATTGCCTTCGTCGTCAATGGCGATGAACTTGTAGTAGAGGCCACCGCTCCACAGTGTAGACACATCAAATGTGACACTCCAACGGTTGCGCACACGCTGCTGCATTGGCAGAGCCTTTGCAGGTTCCCAGCTACCGAGCACACCGGCATCGCCCACAAGATGCAACCGCTCGTTGCGACGCAGGCCTGTGGCATAAACCGAAAAGGTGACACTGCGGTTGTACCAGTTGACCGACGGCTCGTCAAGTTCCCTTGCCTGCCTGTTGAAGAAGCGGAACAGGTTTGTCTGCTCATAGTAGCCGGCCGGAGAGTCGAGCCACATATCGTGGACAATGTAGTTGCGGTTCACGCAGTTGAAACGCAGGGTGTGGGGTGTTCCGGCCCACTCGGAACAAAGAGTGCAGCCGCCAAGACGCAGCTCGTAGCCGTAGCAGATGTTGGGATATCGGTCATCGACATCCATCGAGCAGACCCACCACCCTTTCTGAACCTCGCGCAGTGCAATGCAGCCCTCCTGCACATCGCCGTTGTCGTCGAGCCTGTAGCAGAGATGCAGCGCAGCGCCGTCGCTGACATTGTACCTTATATTGAATTCTAATGAATGCATCGGAGATTGTTTTTTATATCCACGCGAAAATACAAAAAAAAGCGGCTACTGCAACATTTTAGGTTAAAAAAGCACTGCACAGCACGCCTATTGGTTAAAAATGTCAAAATAAAAGTATTCACTTTTGCCGTTTGTAATAATTGGGTTATTTTTGCAGAAAATTTCAAAAATGCCTGTTTTTTGCGAAACAATTTCAGGTTTTTAACTGTTTATGAAGCAATTCACCATTAGCATAAGAGCGGTGCTCCTGCTGTTGCTGTTACTGGTTGCCGTGCCGCAGGCTATGGCACAGAAGCAGGGCAAGAAGCCTTTTACCGTTGTGATTGATGCCGGGCACGGCGGTGTAGACCCCGGTGCTGTGGGACGCAAGTCGTATGAGAAGAACATCAACCAGAGCGTGTCGAAGATGCTTGCCGAAATGATAAACGAGGAGTATCCCGAGGTCAAGGTCATATTCACAAGGCCAAAGGATGTGAAGATTCCGCTTTCCAAGCGCGCCGACATTGCCAACAAGGCCAATGCTAACCTTTTCATCTCAATACACTCCAACGCAAGCAAGAACAAGAATGCCAATGGCTGCCAGACATTCACGCTCGGTGCAGGCAGTGATGCCGAGGCAAAGGCGGCTGCTATGTACGAGAACGAGGTAATCCTCACCGAGGAGAATTTCGAGGAGACATACAAGGGCTTTGACCCACGTTCGAGCGAGAGCTATATAATATTTGAGCTAATGCGCAGCCACGATATGGAGCTGAGCGTGAAGCTGGCGCAGATGGTGCAGAACGGAATGGTGAAGAACAGCAAGCTGAATGACCGAGGCGTGTCATCGGCAGGTTTCCTTGTGCTGCACCGCACGGTGATGCCGAGCATTCTTGTGGAGCTCGGTTTCATAACCAACAGGAGCGACGAGAATTTGATTGCGTCGAAAGAGGGGCAGAAGAAGCTTGCAAAGGGTATTTTCGAGGGATTTGCCGAGTATTATGAGCTCTACGGCAAAGGAAAGGAGAATAAAACGGGAAACAGGGTTGAGGATAAAGAGCCGCCAAAGAGTGCAGGGCAACAGAAAAAGAGCGACAGCCCGGTTTTCAAGATACAGATTATGACATCGGGCAGCAAGCTCAAGAGCAACGACAAGAGGTTCAAGGGGCTGAAGGTCGACTGCTACAAGGAGAACGGAGTCTACAAATACACATACGGCGAGAGCGAGGATTATAACGAGATATTGAAATTAAAGAAGCAGATATCTGGCAAGTTCAAGGATGCCTTTATCATTGCTTTCCTCAACGGCGAGAAGATAAACACCCGCGAAGCCATAGATATCTTTAAAAAGCAGAGTAAATGAGCAGAATAAAGAGATTTCCAAAAGAGCTTTGGGTTGGCATACTTGGTGTCGTAGCCCTTTGCATCATCTATTTCCTTATAAATTTCTTCAAGGGAATCGACATTTTCGACGACACCGACAAGTATCGCATAGAGTTCGCCGATATCGGCGAGATTACCAACTCGGCACCGGTATATGTAAACGGATGCAAGGTGGGCAACGTGAGTGACATTGAGTTCGATTTCAACAGGAGCAGGACTGTCTATGTGACTGTGAGCATAGAGGCCGGGATGCGTATCCCCGAGGATAGCCACGCCGAAATACATAACAAGCTGATGGGCGGAAGCACTATGAGCCTTGTACTGGGAAGCAGCAACAATTACATAAAGCCCGGTTCTACAATAAAAGGCCGGTTGAATGCCGGCGCATTGGGCGAGGTGGGCAATATGATGCCGAAGGTGGAAGCAATGCTGCCGAAGATTGACTCAATATTGACATCGATAAATGCAATTGCATCGAACCCTGCCATCAATAACACTCTCGACAATGTAGAAGCGCTGACAGCAGAGCTCAAGAGCACATCGCAGCAGCTGAACGGCATCATCGGCAAGGAGTTGCCGGCTGCAACAGAGAAGCTCATAAAGCTCGAGGATGACCTGCTGAAGGTTTCGGCACAGCTGAGCGAGGTCGATTTCAAGCAGATGGTGGCAAGCCTTGAGACATCACTTGACAATATACAGCAGATTACCACTGCGCTGAATGAGGGAGAGGGCTCCGTAGGTATGCTGCTCAAGGACACAACGCTCTACAGCAAGCTGAACGAGACCTGCGAGGCTGCAAAACTGCTGCTTGAGGATTTGAAGCAGAACCCGAAACGCTATGTACATTTCTCGGTTTTCGGAAAGAAGGAAAAGAAATGAGACATCAGATTATATAACCGCATCAGCGGGCGCCGCGGCGCCCGCTGATGCGGTTATATAGGAGATTGTCATCGAATAAAATTCTCCCGATGCAGGATTGCCCCGTGGCGGTCGTAGACCGTGAGGATGTAACGCCCTGGAGCAAAATCACCGACATTGAAATCCTTGACAAACTTGCCGTAATGTACCTTGACACCATAGATATTGCGCACGCTTATGCGCTGACCCCACGAAAGGGGCTCGGGAAGATGTATCACGCTGCCGCGCTTCATTGAACCGCCGGCCGATGCATTCACAAAGAGAGGCTTGCTCTCCACCCCACAGGCATCGACAGCCGTTATGGCCACTGCAACATCCTTGACAGTGCGACACTCCCAACGGTATGAAGGCGAGGAGAGCAACGCAGCCACAAGATTGTTTGCATTGCGAACATCGACAGTATCGCCAAGAGCAGCATAGACATTATATCGCACGGCAGGGAAGCCTTCGGCAGGCTGAACCTCGCTCCACCGCAGGGTGACGCCGCTCCCGTCACGCTCGCAAACGGTTATCGAGGGGGTTGATGGCACATCGGAGACCCAACTCATCGGCGGCACGAGTGCCGGGGTATCGTAGACAGCCGTATATATGTCACGTGCTCCGCCTGCATTGCCCACAAGGTGAGCTGTGCGGAACATCATTATTCCATCGGCTGCCGCACTGCGCGAGGTACGCATCTGCCTCTCAATTTCTATCGCCGGCCAGTTGCCGTGCTGCGGCATAAGACGGTATATGCCTATCCCGGGCACAACGTGACGGCCATAGCTGTTCTCGCACCAGTCGAGGACAAAGGGGTAGAAGTGTTCGCCTGTGAAATATATCATCGGGAAGAGAATATCCATAATGCCGTCACACAGCCACCCTTGGGCATCCTGATAGACGGTATTGTAGGCATCCCAGCCATAAGAGCTGTAACGTGTGAGGTTATCATACTTGCCGATGGGGGCACAGCTGACACGAACCCACGGTTTCAGTTCCTTGACGGCCGAATAGACTGCCGAGGCTATATGTGTTATATTGGCACGACGCCAGGAGGCAAGCGAACGGCCACTGCCATATTTGCGGTAGAGCGAACCATCGGGGTAACCGTCGACAGTATCGGGATAGCGGACATAGTCGAGATGTATGCCATCGACATCATAACCCTGAACTATCTCCTTGACAAGCGAAGTTATGTAATCGGCTGTCGCCGGGTTACCGGGCTCCATATACCAAGAGCCTTTATATCGCGTGCACAGGCTGCGCTCCTTTGCTGGGAGCGCTCTCTTGCCTAAACGCCTTACGTGGTCGGCCTTGCCCAGCGGCAGCGTCACGAGCCAGGCGTGCAGCTGCATACCGCGTTTGTGGCACTCCTCAATGGCAAATGCCAAAGGGTCGTAGCCGGGGCTCTTGCCCGACACTCCTGTGAGCACGTGCGAGAAGGGTTCGATGGCCGACGGGTAGATGACATCGCCGCGCACTCTCACCTGCAGCAGCACGGTGTTTATGTGCATAGCCTGCAGGGAGTCGAGGATGACGGCAAGCTCGTTCTTCTGCACCGCGACATCGGCGGGGTTCTTCACCTGTGTATGCGGCCAGTCGAGGTTCTCAATGGTGGTGAGCCACACGGCACGGTACTCGTACTTGGGTGCATAGCCGTAGCCGTGCGTGGCAGGCACAATTCCCTGTGCCGATGCCGGCAAGGGCAACAGCACAAGAAGCAAAAGAAATGTGCACAAGAACCTATTCATAAATAATTTACCACAAAAGTACGTATTTTTGTGCCATTTTTTTAAGGCTTTATCATTTATTTTGTATTTTTGTATGATTTAGAGGATTTTCAAAACAAAAGCAACTACATAAAGTGTTGCTGATAGTAGTACAATACAATTCAATAGTTCAACATAAATCAATTGCCTTATGACAAAAGCAAAGAAATTTATCACTTGTGACGGAAACCAGGCAGCGGCGCATATCGCTTATATGTTTTCCGAGGTAGCAGCCATCTACCCTATCACACCATCTTCGACAATGGCAGAGTACGTTGACGAGTGGGCGGCACAGGGCCGCAAGAACCTTTTCGGCGAGACAGTATCGGTGCAGGAGATGCAGTCGGAGGGAGGTGCAGTTGGTGCACTCCACGGTTCACTGCAGGCCGGAGCGCTGACAAACACCTTTACAGCATCGCAGGGCTTGCTGCTGATGATTCCCAATATGTACAAGATTGCAGGCGAGAAGTTGCCTACAGTGTTCCACGTTTCGGCACGTTCGCTCGCAGGTAACTCTTTGAGTATCTTCGGCGACCATATGGATGTTATGGCTTGCCGCCAGACAGGTTTCGCAATGCTTTGCGAGGGCTCCGTACAGGAGGTTATGGACCTTGCTGCAGTAGCGCACCTCTCTACACTAAAGAGCCGTATTCCGTTCTTGAACTTCTTCGACGGATTCCGCACATCGCACGAGATACAGAAGATTGAGCTCATAGAGCAGGAGGAGATTGCTCCGCTTGTTGACTGGGACTGCATACAGGAGTTCCGCGACAGGGCACTGAGCCCAAGCTCGCCTGTTGTACGCGGTACAGCAGAGAACCCAGAGACTTTCTTCACACACAAGGAGAGCGAGAACCCGTTCTACAACGCTGTTCCCGACATCGTTGCCGATTATATGAAGGAGATTTCGGCTATCACAGGACGCAACTATGCACCTTTCACATACTACGGCGCCGAGGATGCCGACCGCGTAATAATTGTTATGGGCTCGGCTACCGAGGCTGTAAAGGAGGCTATCGATTATATGACAGAGAGAGGCGAGAAGGTTGGTTTGGTGAGCGTACACCTCTACCGTCCGTTCTCGGTGAAATACCTTGCGGCTGTTATGCCAAAGAGCGTGAAGCGCATTGCCGTGCTCGACCGCACAAAGGAGCA
>CALBKR010000339.1 GCA_937896105.1 uncultured Bacteroidales bacterium | reverse complement strand
GTCGTGAATGTGCCGCCACAGGGTGGCCGCAAGCATCCCGAGCAGAAGATGATTGCAGTGAATACCAAGCATATACTGTTTATCTGCGGCGGTGCATTTGATGGCATTGAGAAAAAGATTGCCCAGCGAATGAACGCGCACGTTGTTGGGTATAACTCGGTGCAGAACAAGATGAGCATCGACAAGAGTGATATGATGCAGTATATTATGCCTCAGGACTTGCGCTCGTTCGGCCTTATCCCCGAAATTGTGGGTCGTCTGCCAATTCTCACATCACTTCGTCCGCTCGACCGCGAGGCGTTGCGCAACATACTCACCGAGCCCAAGAACTCAATTATAAAGCAGTATGTGAAACTGATGGAGATGGATGGCGTCAAGCTCTCATTCGATAATTCCGCATTGGAATATATCGTCGATACGGCTATCGAGTATAAGCTCGGTGCCCGTGGCTTGCGCTCGATTGTGGAGACGATTATGATGGAGAAGATGTTCGAGGTTCCCTCGAGCGGAGCCAAGAGCTGCAGGATAACAAAGGAGTATGCACGCAAGCAGGTTGAGAAGAGCACGGCAATAAACAGCGCGATGTAATCTAGTTGATATTATGACGATGCGGGGAGGTTCAGGCCTCCCCGCATCGTCATAATGTACTGATTGCAATTGTTGCAAAATCCAAAGTAGGTTTTGCTTTTTGTCTGTTTTTGCAAAATTCGGAAAAATATATCCGAAAAAAGTTGCGCATTTAATGGATATATTTATAACTTTGTTTTTAAATAGGCATAATCTACAATGACAAAGAAATGTGATTTAACAGAGGTTCTCAAGGAGAACTTTGGTTTTGATACGTTTAAGGGTGACCAGGAGGCAGTCATTAAGAACCTGCTTGCAGGGAATGACGCCTTTGTCCTGATGCCTACGGGAGGAGGCAAATCGCTTTGTTATCAGTTGCCTTCATTGGTTATGGAGGGAACGGCTATCGTCATCTCTCCGCTCATTGCCTTGATGAAGAATCAGGTCGACGCCATCAGAAACCTTAACGAAGAGGATGGTGTTGCGCACTTCCTGAACTCTTCGTTGACAAAACAGGCAATAGAGGAGGTGAAAGAGGATGTGCTTTCCGGCAAGACAAAACTTCTGTATGTTGCTCCCGAGTCTTTGACAAAAGAGGAAAATGTGGAGTTCCTGAAGAGCATCAAGATATCGTTCTATGCGATTGACGAGGCTCATTGTATCTCGGAGTGGGGGCACGATTTCCGTCCAGAGTATCGTCGTATAAGACCTATTATGAACGAAATCGGTCGTGCTCCGATAATAGCATTAACGGCTACGGCAACTACCAAGGTTCGCGATGACATAAAGAAGAACCTTGGAATACAGGATGCTCCCGATTTCAAATCCTCGTTCAACCGCCCGAATCTTTACTATGAGGTACGTTCGAAGACAAAGGATGTTGACAAGGATATCATCAAGTTCATAAAGGCTAATCCCGGCAAGTCGGGTATCATATACTGCCTGAGCCGCAAGAAGGTTGAGGAATTGGCCGAGATTCTGCAGACGAACGAGATATCGGCCAAGGCGTATCACGCAGGAATGGACTCTGTGATGAGGTCGCAGACACAGGACGATTTCATAATGGAAAAAATCGATGTCATTGTGGCTACAATTGCTTTCGGTATGGGTATTGACAAACCGGATGTACGCTATGTGATACATTACGATATTCCCAAGAGCCTTGAGGGCTATTATCAAGAGACCGGCCGTGCCGGCCGTGATGGCGGAGAGGGACAATGCATAGCATTCTATAACAACAAGGATTTACAGAAACTGGAGAAATTCCTTGAGGGCAAGCCGCTCGCCGAGCAGTATATCGGGCGCCAGTTGCTGCACGAGACAACTGCTTATGCCGAGTCATCGGTTTGCCGAAGGAAATTATTGTTACATTATTTTGGTGAGAATTACGACGTGGAAAATTGTGGGAACTGTGATAATTGCCTGTCGCCCAAAAAACAGGTAGAAGCAAAAGATTTGCTCGAGGCTGTAATTGAGACGATTCTGGCATTGAAGGAGAATTTTAAGACCGATTATGTAATAGATATTCTTATGGGCAAGGAGACCGCTGATGTCCTGTCGCACAAGCACGATGAACTCGAGTGCTTCGGCTGTGGCGACGATGAGGATGTTAAACGTTGGAATGCCGTTATACGTCAGGCTCTGATTGCCGGCTATCTGGATAAGGATGTCGAGAACTATGGTCTGCTTAAGGTTACAAAACAGGGGCATTCGTTCCTGAAAAAGCCTGTGTCGTTCAAGATTGTTGAGGATAGGGACTTTGATGAGGAGGAGACAATTGTGCAGACATCGAGCACTTTCGCTGTAGATCCGGAACTCTACGCGATGCTCAAGAACCTGCGCAAGAAACTCTCGAAACAGCTCGAGTTGCCTCCATACGTGATATTCCAGGATCCTTCGCTCGAGGTAATGGCTACTACAAACCCTATCACCATCGATGAACTGAAGAATATTCCCGGTGTCGGTGAAGGTAAGGCAAAGCGCTATGGCGAGGAGTTTTGTGCCTTGATAAAGCGTCACTGCGAGGAGAATGAGATTGACCGCCCCGAGGATATCCGCATACGCACTGTAGCCAATAAGTCGAAACTTAAAGTGGCGATAATAAATGCCATTGACCGCAAGGTGGCGCTCGACGACCTGGCTATAAGCAAGGGTGTGGAATTCGACGAACTGCTCGATGACATCGAGTCTATTGTCTATTCGGGTACAAAACTCAATATCGACTATTTCCTCGAGGAGATTCTTGATGAGGAGAACCTTTGTGAGATATATGAATACTTCAAGAGTTCCGATACCGATTCCATTGATGTGGCAATTGAGGAACTTGGAGGCGAATATACCGAGGAGGAAATACGTCTTGTAAGAGTGAAATTTATCTCTGAGGTTGGAAACTGATTAAGAAAAATAAAAATATATAGCTATATGAATGATTTTATAAAAGAAAAGATTGTGATGGATGGCCTTACCTATGACGATGTGCTGCTTATACCGGCATATTCGGAGGTGTTGCCGAAGGAGGTTTCCCTTAAAACTATGTTCTCAAGGAATATCGAGCTGAACGTGCCTTTCGTGACAGCTGCTATGGATACCGTTACCGAGGCAAAGATGGCTATCGCCATTGCCCGTGAGGGCGGTATTGGCGTAATCCACAAGAATATGTCCATCGCAGAACAGGCTCATCAGGTTGCCATTGTAAAGCGCGCCGAGAATGGTATGATATATGACCCTGTTACAATCTCTGCACAGGCTACAGTGAAGGATGCCCTCGATATTATGGCCGAGTACCATATCGGTGGTATTCCTGTTGTCGATGATGACAAGAGGCTTGCCGGCATAGGCACGAACCGCGACCTTCGCTTTGAGACAAATATGGCACGTCCTATCTGCGAGATAATGACTCCTTCGGATAAACTGGTTGTTACACATCAGAAAACCGATATGGAGGCTGCTGCAAAGATACTGCGCGAGAATAAAATCGAGAAACTGCCTGTTGTCGACAATGAAGGTAAGCTCGTTGGTCTAATAACTTACAAGGATATTACAAAGGCTAAGGACAAACCTATGGCCTGCAAGGATAGCAAGGGACGTTTGCGCGTAGCTGCCGGTGTCGGTGTCACTGTTGATGCAATGGAGCGTATAAAGGCTCTTGTAGAGGCCGGCGTAGATGCCATAATTATTGATACAGCGCACGGTCATTCGGCCGGAGTGGTGCAGAAGCTTAAAGAAGCAAAGGCTATGTATCCGCATATTGATATCGTTGTCGGCAATGTGGCAACAGGCGAGGCTGCAAAGATGCTTGCCGATGCAGGTGCCGATGCTGTAAAGGTAGGTATCGGCCCTGGCTCTATCTGTACAACCCGTGTGGTTGCCGGTGTCGGTGTGCCGCAGCTATCGGCTGTGTATGATGTAGCTAAAGCACTCGAGGGTACCGGCGTGCCTTTGCGTTACTCGGGTGATGTTGTTAAGGCATTGGCGGCGGGTGGCTACTGCGTGATGATTGGTTCGCTTGTTGCGGGCACCGAGGAGTCACCGGGTGATACCATCATCTTTAATGGCCGTAAGTTCAAGACATATCGTGGCATGGGCTCGCTCGAGGCTATGGAGAATGGTTCGAAAGACCGTTATTTCCAGGCCGATACTGCCGACAAGAAAAAACTTGTGCCCGAGGGCATTGCTGCGCGTGTACCATACAAAGGAACACTCTACGAGGTTATCTATCAGCTGGTGGGCGGTTTGCGTTCCGGTATGGGATATTGCGGTGCGAAGGATATTGCGGCATTGCACAATGCAAAGTTTGTGCGCATAACAAATGCCGGTGTTCTCGAGAGTCATCCGCACGATGTCTCCATTACCAGTGAGGCTCCAAATTACAGTCGTCCCGAATAAAAACAAGAATATGAAATTAAGAAATATTGCAGCACTGATGCTGTTCGCCTCGGCCACCTCTATGGCACAAGCAGATGACCCGGTGCTGATGCGTGTTAACGGTAAGGAGGTAAAACGCTCCGAATTCGAGTATGCTTTCAACAAGAACAATACAAATCTTGCCGGTGAAGGACAGACTGTCGAGGAGTACCTTCCTATGTATATCGATTTCAAGCTGAAGGTAGCCGAGGCCGAAAGGTTGCAGCTGGATACTTTGTCTTCACTGAAGGAGGAGTTCAAGCGTGACCGCAGCCTGTTGGCCGAGGAATATCTTGTAGATACCAATTATATAAGTAATGAGGCTTATAAGATTTATGCGCAGGATTCGGCAACGATAGGCAAGGATGGTTTCCTTGAGGTTGCGCATATTGTGTTCCTCGCAAAGCAGAAGGCCGATGTGCCCGCTGTAGAGTTGGCGAAGGCTCGTATCGATTCGGCGTATGCTATGCTGAACGAGGGCAAGTCCTTCGATGAGGTTGCACAATATTTCAAGATTCCGGCACAGGCTGTGATGCCTTTCGAGATTGTCCGCGGACAGGTGTATCCCGAGTTTGAAAAGGCGGCATATTCGCTTGTCGACGGGAAATATTCGGCTCCGTTCGAGTCTCCGGCCGGTTTCCACATTGTAAAGCGCATATCATCACGCCCGTTCGGCTCTTTTGCAGAGTACAAGCCCGCAATAATAAATATGCTTGAGCAGCGTAATATACGCGAGGCTGCACGCTTGAAACGCGGTCGTGATCTTGCGGCAGAATTCGGCGGCGGTATTACTGCAGAGCAGGCGCTTGCACGTGAGGACAGCCTGCTCGAGGCCAAGTATCCTGAATTCGGTCACCTGATGCGTGAGTATTATGAGGGGCTTCTCTTTTTCGAGGTCTCTTCGCGCGAGGTGTGGAACCGTGTGGCCGATGATGAGGCCGGGCTAGAAAAGTTCTTCAAGAAGAACAGGAAGAATTACAAGTTCGACTCTCCACGTTTTCGTGGCGCTGTGATACAGGCCAATAGCCAAGAGAATTTGAATTTCGTCAAAGCGATGATTGCCGATAAGGAGTTTGAGGACTACAAGACAACCATCGAGGCTAATCTGCCAAAGGATTCACT
>CALBKR010000338.1 GCA_937896105.1 uncultured Bacteroidales bacterium | reverse complement strand
CGCAGAATCATTAAGCCGAAAGCCCGAATACAATATGATTTGGACCGACGAAAAATGGCGTGCCATAACCGGACACGCTGCAGAGGCCGGTATCAATATGATTGTCCTCGATTTGGGCGAAGGCTTGTTCTATCCAAGCCATCCCGAATTGGCTATCGAAGGCTCGTGGAGCGTCGAGAAAATGCGCGCCGAGATTAAGTACCTTAACGAGTTAGGCATCGAGGTCATTCCAAAGTTGAATTTCTCGACCACACACAATGGCTGGATGGGCGACTACTCTCATATGGTGTCGTCTAAACCTTATTACCGTATGTGCGAGGATGTTATCCGCGATGTTGTCAAGATTTTCGGCTATCCGCGATTCTTCCACATTGGTCTCGACGAGGAGCGAGCAACATTTCAGGATGAGGGAAAATATCAATATATCTGCGCACGCAAAGGCGAGTATTGGTGGAAAGATTTTCTACACATCGTGAGTGAAGTTGAGAAGCACGGCGCACGAGCTTGGATGTGGAGCGACTACGGTTGGTCTAATGAGGAGTTCTTCGAGCGTTGCCCCAAGAGCGTAATCCAACAGAATTGGTTCTACGATGAGTCGTACGGAGGCTTTGATGTCGAGACCAACAACACATCTGACGCCCGAATCGTAAAGGCATATCTTAAGTTGGAAGAGGCTGGTTTCGACCAGATTCCCTGTGGCTCAAATTGGGTTGGATGGAAACGTCGTCAATTAGGTATCGGAGCCGACGATGTGATTGGCAAGTTGGTAGAATTTGGCCGCAAGAATATCTCCAAAGAGCACTTGATGGGCTTTATGATAGCCACGTGGGAGCGACATATCGAGAAAGAAGAGAACTTCCAAAAGGTAATAAAAGGCATCGACCTTTTGGCCGAAGCCACGAAATAAACTTTTTTTAGCTTATACTATATAAAACAATGAGGCTGTTCATATTTGATTGAACAGCCTCATCATTTTATTACGACAACAACCTATTTCTTGTCGTTCTTCGATATAGCATCACGCATCTGCGTATCAGCCATAATATTCTTCATCTTGTAGTAATCCATTATACCCAGATTACCACTACGGAATGCCTCAGCCATAGCCAACGGCACCTCTGCCTCGGCCAGAATAACCTTTGCGCGAGCATCCTGCGCCTTTGCCAAGTTCTCCTGCTCCAAAGCCACAGCCATAGCACGACGCTCCTCAGCCTTAGCCTGCGCAATATTCTTATCGGCATCAGCCTGGTCCATCTGCAGCTGCGCACCAATATTCTTACCTACATCAATATCGGCGATATCAATCGAAAGAATCTCAAATGCGGTACCTGCGTCCAAACCCTTCTCCAGCACCACACGAGAGATAGAGTCGGGATTCTCCAACACAATCTTATGCGACATAGCCGAACCGATAGAGGATACGATACCCTCACCGACACGCGCCAAAACTGTCTCCTCGCCAGCACCGCCGACCAACTGCTTGATATTAGCACGCACCGTAACACGTGCCTTCGCGATAAGCTGAATACCATCCTTAGCCACAGCAGCAACGGGAGGGGTGTTGATAACCTTCGGATTTACAGACATCTGCACTGCCTCAAACACATCACGGCCGGCAAGGTCTATCGCGGCAGCCATCTTGAAATCGAGGTGAATGTTTGCCTTGTCGGCTGAAATAAGCGCGTTGACCACCTTAGGCACATTTCCCTTGGCCAGATAGTGAGCTTCAAGCTCATTCGCATACAATTTGAGACCTGCCTTGGTACCTGTCACCATCGCCATAACAATTGTGTTAGGCGACACTCCTCTCCAACGCATGAGAACAAGCTGTACAAGGCCTATTTTCACTCCGGAAATCAATGCTTGAAACCAAAGTGTTACAGGAAAAAACCATAGGAAAATCACGAGGCCGACTATGGCCACAGCGATCCATACAATAATCATTACATCCATGACAATATAAATTTAATTATTATTCCATTTCATTGACCGGCGAGACAACGATCCTGCCCTCTTCTATAAGCACTATCTCAACTTGCTGACCGACATCCACCATGCCTTCCAAGGCCTTCACTTCCGCCGTCTTGTCTCCGAAGCGCACTGTTCCCATCGGAGCCAGACGGGTTATGGCAACTCCTGTGTCCCCTACGCTGACCCATGACGCTTCATCATCCACCGCCTTTGAGTCAATGGATGTTTCAAGAGACATCCGTTTCCATGTCTTTGCCCGAAGCACCCACACGGAAAGAGACACCAGAAGAACGGCATTGATTCCGGTGACAATTCCGCCTGCAAGGTTGCCGAACTCATTGAACGCACAAAAGCATGAGCCGCCGAGCGAAACAAGCCCTAAAATTCCTGCAATACCCACCCCCGGCACGAGAAGAATCTCTGCCAGCACAAGCACGAGGCCTATGATTATCAATGTAACTACAAGTCCCATAATCAATTCTCTATTATTTCAAGGTTCGCATCACCATAGCCCATCACCTCTACAAACTCAACCAATGCCACAGCTTGTGACCTGTTGTCAAACGGCCCGACGGCAAATCCCTTTTCAACTCTGGCTACATCCTTTCCTCCGGACTGCTGACGCACACCTTCTATTGCTATCGTATCCATATTTCCTCCCGAAGGAACTATAACCACGCGATAGAGTTCCGAAGGAATCTCTTTTCTTTCTTTCTCAATGAGGCGCACCTTGCTGACAGGGAGCTCCTCCCCATCCACAAATCCGACGGGATATGCACTTCTGAATCCAAGCCTCTTTACGGCATTCAGATGCGAGAGCACGGCGCTATATTCATTGAAAAGTCCCACCCTATAGATGTATCTTCCGCTCGGAGACCTTGTCTCAAATACCGGGCAGAGCCCTTTCAGACTCTTGAGTGAAGCCGGCTTGGAGGTCGTGAATACCTGAATCTGGTAAGCTATACCTTCAGGGAGGGTCATATCTGCGG
>CALBKR010000337.1 GCA_937896105.1 uncultured Bacteroidales bacterium | reverse complement strand
AAGGAACCCGCCACAACATAGGATTTACTGTATTGGACGCTTTTGCAAAAGCGTCCAATACTGCTTTTCAGGACAAGCGATACGGCTATATTGCCGAAGCATCGGTGCGTGGCCGCAAACTTATTCTGCTTAAGCCATCTACCTATATGAACCTTAGCGGCAACGCAGTACGCTATTGGATGCAGCAGGAGAAGATTCCGCTGGAGAATGTTCTGATAATAGTAGACGACCTGGCACTGCCTGTTGGCGCCCTTCGCCTCAAAGGACAAGGGAGCGACGGCGGGCACAACGGGTTGAAGCATATTGCCGCCACACTCGGCACAACCAACTATGCACGCCTACGTTTCGGCATAGGCAACGATTTCGGCAAAGGCCATCAGGTAAACTTTGTACTTGGCGCTTTTGACAGCGAGGAGCAGAAGGTCATAGAGCAACAGCTTGAGACTACAAGCGAGATAATCAAAAGTTTTTGCTTTGCAGGTATTGCTCGTACAATGAACCAGTTTAACAAGAAGGGTAACGGGAAACAGGGCAACAATGAGTGAACAGGCACGAATTGACAAATGGCTATGGGCTGTGCGCATTTACAAGACACGCAGCATAGCGGCCGAGGCCTGCAAAAAAGGTCATATAAGTATCGGTGACCGCACCGCTAAGCCGGCCAACAATGTACGTGTGGGCGATATTGTCAAAGTAAAGAAAGCGCCTGTCACCTACTCTTTCAAGGTTTTGAAGTGTGCCGAAAACCGGGTAGGAGCGAAACTTGTCCCCGAACTGATGGAGAATGTCACTCCAAAGGAGCAATACGAGATACTGGAAATGAGCAGAATGAGCAGTTTTGCCGGGCGTTTGCGAGGCACCGGACGCCCCACGAAGAAGGAGCGCCGCGACCTCGACCAGTTCGTCGACGAATGGTACGACAGCGACACCGATGAATTCGATTTCGACGAACTGTAAGCACATTCAAATAACCATAGCACAACCACACTACTCTATTCATAAAAAACAGCGGCCGCTGTTTTTTTATTTTACCGATTAGAGCTACCTTTGCCGTCAAACGCAATTGGTCGTACAAGCCAAAAAACAAGAAATGCAATGATATCCAAAACCATAAGCAAATTGGCAACAGCACTGCTGCTGCTATCCTCAACGGCATCGGCGCAGACATTGTCGACCCGGTATGAGGTTACCGGTACATATGGCAGCGGCGAATACACCCCATTCTGGCATATGGCCAACCGCCAAGGACTAAGCAGCCACGAAAACTATTCGGTATATACACGACTGGGTATCGAAGCGTGCAACAAGTTCAGCAACAAGAAGATTACACTTGAATGGGGAGCCGATGTCGTTATAGGCGACAACCTCACCTCAACCGTTTTCCTGCAACAGGGATATTTCGATTTCCAATGGAAAAGGTTAAGGATATCACTCGGGCAGAAGGAGCGATGGGGAGAACTGCCTAACCGCAGGCTGACAACAGGCTCACTGATAGAGAGCGGAAATGCTCGCCCGATACCACAGATACGCATAGAGTTGCCCGAGTATTGGAACATTCCGGGAACAAAGGGATGGCTTGGCATAAAAGGCCACCTTGCATACGGATGGTTTTCGGACGAAAGATGGCAGAAGAACTTTTTCAATGAAAGTTCGGTTCACACCGTAGGTGTGCGCTACCACTCCAAGGCCGGTTTTATGCGGATAGGAAACGAGGATAAATTTCCACTTACAGCCGAGATTGCCCTGCATATGGTCACACAGTTCGGAGGTACCTGTTATAACTCTGAGAACAGGCCGGGCAATAGTCACCACAACCAGTCACGTTTGAAGGACTATTTCTATGCTCTTATTCCATTAGGAGGTGATGACTCATACGACGCAAGCGACCAAGCTAATGTTGCCGGTAATATGCTTGGCAGCTGGATGGGGACTATTACCTGGAACGATGAGAGCTGGAAACTGCGCGGATACTACGAACACACTTTCGAGGACCATTCGCAAATGTTCTGGGAGTACGGGATTTGGACAGAACAGCTTGTAGGCCTTGAACTTGAACTCAAGAAATTCAGCTACATTAAAAACGTGGTATTCGAATATTTTAACCTCAAGAACCAGAGCGGCCCAATATACCACGACAAAAAGAGCGACTTCCCCGACCAGATAAGCTGCGTAGACAACAACTACAACCACGGCCGATACGCCGGATGGTTCAATTATGGCCAGATGATAGGCACGCCGCTATGTACCGCGCCGATATACAACAACGACCGCAGCCAGCGCTGCTACAACAACCGCGTCGAAGCTTTTCATTTTGGTGTGGAGGGTGATGCAATAGACTGGTTGGGATACCGCATACTGTACACAAGAAGCAACAACTGGGGAACATATGAAAAGCCATTCAAGGATATAAAGAAGAACCGCTCGCTATTGCTTGAGTTCACCGTCAAACCGCAGATAATGAAGGGTTGGAGTATCGGAGCATCATTTGCATTTGACAAAGGCAACCTTTATGGCGACAACTACGGCGGTATGTTAACCGTCAAGGGATACAACATTTTCAACACCTTAAAGAAAAAATAAGATGAGAAGAATCATATACATATTGCTGTGTACCGCACTTTTTACATCTTGCCAGAAAGAGGACCACAATGGCGACCTTGGCGGCAACTGGAAACTGTTGCAGATAGAGGAGCTTGACACTGACAGTATAATCGACAAAAGGAACGAGGACTGTTTTTGGGCAATACAGTTAGAGATGATTGTCACCAGCCGCATCAACTACCCCAACACCCCCGACAAAGCCAAGGGGCGTTTCCAGCACGTTGGCGACTCGCTGTTTATCCAGATGCACAATAGCCCTGCAATGCCCAAAGAAGTAGGACTGTACAACCACAAGGATGAGCGATTTGGCGTAAACACCCTCGACCGCAACAGGATGGTTCTGCAATCAAAGAGAGTCGTACTCACATTCCGCAAATTCTGACAAACCACAACAACAATGAACCTCGAACATTTCTTGGCACGCAGGCTCTACAGCACACGCAAAGGAAAGCGGCGCATTTCGCGTCCAGCAGTCACCATTGCGCAATGGGGTGTTGCCATAGGTACAATAGTAATGTTCGTTTCGATATGTATCATTGTCGGGTTCAAGAACAGAGTACGGGACAAGGTGGCAGGCTTCGGCGGACATCTCCAGATTCTCAGCTATGAATCGGCCAGCGACGCTGCAAGGCCAGTCACACTCGACAGCGGCCTTGCCGCAGAGCTTGCAGAGGCTGAAGGCGTTAAGCATATACAGCCATACGCGCAGATAGCAGGAATGATACTTGCCGATGGAGAGTACGAAGGCATAGTGCTTAAAGGCATCGGCAACGACTACGACACATCATTCTTCGCATCAAGCATAATCGAGGGCAAGATGCCGGAGTTTACAGCCGACAAGGCATCGAATGAGATTATAATATCAAGCGCCACCGCCAAAAAGATAAAGGCAAAGGCAGGAGACAGGGTAAACATCTATTTTATGCAGGGCGGAATAAGAGCCCGCAAGATGACGATAGCTGCAATATACGAGACACACCTCAGTGAGTTCGACAATGTGATAGCTGTCACCGACATCTACACGACACGCAAGCTGAACGGTT
>CALBKR010000336.1 GCA_937896105.1 uncultured Bacteroidales bacterium | reverse complement strand
ACCACAAGCCGATTAGAGGAGCTGATAGCACACGATTGTGCTCTCACAAAAATCTATAATGGAGGCAGCAATTTCTCGTTGTTTAATTATGATTCTCAATATAAGCCTAAGAGTACAATGGCTTGGTTGAAGGAGGTTAACGTGGCGAATAATCCCAATATGAGTTTGACCGTTGTTTACAACTATGCAAATTATCAGCGACTTCGTGCAATAGATGTTACGGGATGTTATGTTATGGCTGTCTATCTGCACGGAACAAATATCAACTATCTCACTCGCTTGTGTGCAGGTGTGCCGCAAAGAACCTCGGGGTACAAGGTCGAGATAAAGGTGTTCAGCAATAACTGGTACAAGAGATGGGACGAGTGGAAGGATTATCCCGAGAATCGTCACACCACCTATATGTGTCTTTATTCAACCTCTTATCCTTACAGTTATGTAGGTAGCTACGACCCATCGTGCCCGACAAGGGTAGAGACTATTACCGAAGACGATAAGAAACTGCGTGCAGCAATGGGCGAGACTTTCTATAATCATATGAAAGAGAAACTGCGTCCCGACAGCCTCGGCTATCGTGCTTTGCACGTCGAGAATGTGAAGAACCTAACCGAGTTGCAGTGTGCAAATATGCAGATTGCCGACCTTGATGGTATTCTCAAATATATGCCTAAGGCTAAGGTCGTAAATGCTACGGGTAACGAAATGAAGACCGTGATTCTGAAGAACCTTGACGGTGTCGATAAACTCGACCTATCTAACAATGCGGCGCTCGATTCGCTCTCGTTCAACTATCAATATAGTAAGCTCGACGAGCTGAACCTCTCACACTCTTACGTCAACGAGTATGGATTGGTAGAGGCATTAAACATTGCAAGGAACAAGAAACTGATTGTCGATGGTGATATTGGCCCCACAGTGCTTGAGGTGGCAAAGTATAAATACCGTTGCTATATCAATGAGATGTCGCTTGTATCCAAAGGACGTAATTATGTTCTTTACAACCTCGCGGCCGACAAACTGACCGTTGGTGGAAAGTCGTTGAAGTTCTTTATGGGTAGCACCGGTTCATACACAGCATATAGCCGCATAGAGCATCTCTATCTTGCCGAGAGTGCCGAGCCCATAGAGCTTATATTCACATCGGCCGATATGGCATTGTTGTGGCTGAATAAGTGGATAAATGATAATCCTAACCGCAAATTCACAATGAGAATAGAGACAGGAGACGCCTCAATCAATAACTCGGTGAATTCTCTGTTGTCTATGGTGAATAATGTTACAAAGAACGGTATTTCTCGTCTCGATGATAAAGTTCGACAGATGGCTAACAGCTATGTGCTGAAGTATGCTTGGGAAGAGAAGGTTCCTAAGGGCGAATTGTTCAGGGATGTTCTTGATGACTACGATTTGCACGAGAAATTATCGAATGACGATGTTAATATGAAGAACGCTATGGGCAGCAAACTCTATCTGTTGTTGAAGAGGCAGTATGCTCCTACACGCGAGTATCTTCACGTCGAGGACGTTAATAAGGTAACCACTCTCGATTGCAAGGATTGTGGCGTTGTCAATCTGACTAATGTGCTTAAGTATATGCCGTCGCTGACAACCGTCAAGGCAAGTGGCAATAATTTACGCAGTGTGATACTTGGCGAGAATGGCCGACTAACATCGGTTGACCTTTCGGGTGGTAAGGTTAAGCTCGATACTCTTAAATTCAAGAATACGGTGCTTTCACTCGACCTCTCGAAGAACACAATCAACAGCAGTGTGCTTGATGCTGCGATAAAGAATACAGTAACCACTCTTACCATAAACGGTGCAGTGGGTATAAATATGGGCGTAAATACATCGACAACTTGTGTCAAGACATTTACAACCGATAACAATACTCTGCGACTATATAAGGCTAAGTTTCAGGGATTGAACTTCACGGGTAAGTATCTCTATTTTTACAGGGATATGAGCGAAATTTCGGTGTCGAATCTTAAACTTGGAGCAAAGACTCAGTACGAGCTTAACTTCAGCACTGCCGATAATGCCCTTAAATTCATTTCTGAATGGTCGGAGAATAATATCCAGACCCGTGGTAACGCGCCTAAATTCAATATGACGGTGGGTAGTAATAGCAATACACGCTCTCTGCTCAGCAGTTATAATACTCAGGCAAAGGCCGGAAACGGATTCCTTACCGAGAATAAGAAGAAGGCTGTTGAGGCTATTATAACAGCTGTGAATCGAGGATATGTAACTAAGGGTAGCGGATACGACAGGATGATTACATATCTGAATTCCATAGGCCTTGCCGATATTCAGACATCCGAGGATTTAGAACTTAAGAATGCTTTGGGTAGTATGATGTATAACCACTACAAGAACAAGTATGCAAGCACCAAGAAGTATCTGCATACATCGGATGTAAAGGGAATTACAACGCTTGATGCCGAGCGTACCGAACTTGTGAACCTTACAAAGGTGCTTAAGTATATGACTAATGTAACTACAATCTATGCAGGTTATAACGATATTGCCAATATAGATGTAAGTGCACATAATAGGGTTATTAAGACTCTTGATTTGAGTAATAATACTGCACTTAGTACACTGAAACTGAAGAAGTCGGGTGTGCAGAATATCGACCTCTCTTATTCTCGCATAAGCAGCGATATTCTTAAAACGGCTCTTAATAACTGTTCGGGAACAGTAACGGTTAACGGTAACTACGGTGCTCAGCTATTGACATTGAGCAATGTTACAGCGGGACGATTGGATATGAGAAGTACAAACCGCATACTGCAACTAAGCAGTTGTACTCTCTCCAAATTGACCTTTGGCGGTAAGGAATTGATTTTCGATGGTGATTTATCGAAATGCAAGATAACTGACTTCGTGATTAACCGTCCTTCGGGCAGTGTAACAGTGGAATTCCACTCGGCCGATGCAGCGCTTATGTGGGTTGAGTATTGGTATAAGAATACTCCGACTACAAGCTTTATCATAGAGTTGATTGGCTCTAATGCATCTAACAACTCAAAGATAAAGGCGAAGCTGGTAAGTATTAACAATACGCTCCGTCGTGGTGGAAAAATCAATGAACCCACAAGAACGCAGTTGTACGATGTCATTAAATTTGCAGTTTCGTCTTGCGGACTTAAGCAGGGCAGTATGTATGGCAATTATGTTAAGTTTGCTGGTCAGTCGGGTAATAAAACGGTAACAATACAGAGTGTAAGCAGCAAAATTGGTGTAATTAAGGCACTGCAAGAGATATTAGGATTATCTTTGAGTGAGGTGAAGAGCAAGTATGTAGATGTGCTCCCCTCTGTAGTAGGTAAATTCTCTTCGTCCGAGGCTGCTGAAATAAAGAAAATACTCGAAGACGCAGGAGCTGTTGTTACAGTGCAGTAGTTATTTTAAGTGATATACCTATAAGTAAAAAATAAAAAAACAATATATGAAAGGATTATTCAGTTTGAAAGGAGTTGTTGTGGCAGCGGCGTTGTTGGGGGCAGTGTCGTTGCAGGCAGCAAATGAGAATAGTGGTGATGCTCCAAGGATTAAGCAGCATATATATCGACCTATTATCGTAGAAAGTGATACAGTAGTTAATGATACGGTTGATATAAGTAAGATGAACCAAAAGGAGTACGAGGAGTATCTGCGCACGGCACCGGTGGATACAACCATACGCGACTCTGTTACTGTGGCCTTTTCGGTAAAGGTGCTTGCACGTCCCAAAGGGGATAGGGTGCTGTTGCGTTGGGCTCCCGATGAGTTCGCTCCTTGGTATCTTGCCAATAAATATGGATACAACATTTTGCGTATGAATCTTGATGAGGGTGTTGTCGATACAATAAAGAAGAATTTGCTTCCAATGAGCCTCGAACAGATGAGACAGAGCTTTGAACCTACC
>CALBKR010000335.1 GCA_937896105.1 uncultured Bacteroidales bacterium | reverse complement strand
CGTTAAGTTCCTTAGCAAGAGCAATACCCTCCTGGAGATTCATATTCATCTTCCAGTTACCTGCAACAATGTTTTTTCTCATTTTTCTAAATTTTTAAAGGTTTGTATTCTATTTGTATCACTTGTTTCATTATCTGTCTTCTCTTCAGCCGGCAGTCCCTGTGGCGCTTCGGGAGCTTTGGCTGTTGCAGCCTTGGATATCTCCAAAGCCTTCACACTTTTTCGGCGCGCCATAGCCACAAGCACAACATCGAGCAGTGCAAGAATAAACAGCACTCCAAAGAGCAGCACCGCCCAGAAGGGCCACTCCTGCATTTTGTCACCGGATGACCACACGGCATCAGGCATCAGGGTCGGCGAGGCCTCAAGAACCTCGAGGTCGGGAATGTCGGATACATTCCACTTGCCAACGATTACGCCATCCTTCAGAAGCAGCAAACCAGGATTGGAACGTATCATAGGGTGTAACAGCGAGGCCTCGGCCCAATAGAGGGGATATTCGGCACCTGTTCGCTTGCTCCAAAGTTCCAGCTCATTATCGTCGTCCGATGATGTGACAGCGCAGAATGTTATACCGTTGGCCACACAGTGGTCGTAAAGGTCGTTCAGTTTATCGACGTGGGTAACCGAAGCCTCCTCGACCTGTTCAATGACCACCAGACACACATACCCGGTATCGGCAAGCAGTTCATCGGCTATCTCTATGTCATACTCCCAATTCACAATGGAGAAATTGCGGATTTGCGGCTCACGGCCTCGCTTAACCAGCAATGGACGCTCCTCGATGAATACCCAGTCACTGCCCGGAACCGTGTCGGCAGGGAGCACGCACTGCACACTGTCCTTCTGGTAAACACGCTGGTATTCATATTCATCGGGCACAAACGCAACCTTCTCCCTCAGATTCTCGCCCGGGGCATAGTGCCCGAAATCGATTACCGGCAAGTGGTTGTAGGCTGTTGCCTGCAGGCTGAAGATATATACCACGGAGAAGAGCACAAGTATCCATCGGCATTTACGGCTCATAGTGCGCACAAACAGGCCGCGCCCGAAATAGACAACAAAGGCAAGGGCAAGCAGCACTATGTTCTTGATGAAGGTTGCACGGTTCGATATTATCACAGCCTCACCGAAACAGCCGCAATCATCGATGGTACCGCTCAGCCAAAGATAAAGCGAAAGCGGAGTGAACAGCAGCATTGCGATGAGTGCCAGTAGCGGGACTCCACGACGGTATACGCCGACAAGCAGATAGAGGCCGATGAGGAACTCGAATGCAGACTGCACAACAGCACCTGCAAGCAGCCAGCCGTCGGTGAGCTCACCGATAGACAATATTGTCGCATACTCCTGCAGCTTGTACATCGCCCCTACCGGGTCGACAGCTTTCAGGAAGCCCGACAACATCATCACCAGCGCCAACAGCACACGGCAGATGTTTACAAGCGTTATTGCTGTTTTCCTGTCCTTATTCGGCGACTCCATTCTTTATCAGTGCAAAAACCGCATAGTTTATCATATCCATATAATTGGCATCGACTCCCTCGGAAACCTTTGTGGCACCACCAAGCTCCTCGATTTGCTTTGTACGCCATATCTTCGTGAGAATGAGGTCGGTATATGATGTAGTTCTCATACCTCGCCACGCCTCATTGTAATCATGGTTTTTCTTCTTCATCAGTTCGAGAGTCTCCTTCGCCTTCTTGTCGTAGAGTTCCATTGCCTCGTCGGGGGTAATGTCGCAATTATCGGCATAACCCTTCTCGAGCTGGACAAGCGATATGAGACCGTAGTTGACAATGCCTATGAACTCGGGGACGATACCCTCGCCCACCATATTTTCGGCACCCGTCTCGAGGTTGCGTATACGTTTCGCCTTTATGTATATCTGGTCGGTCAGCGACTGGGGGCGCATAATGCGCCACGATGCACCATAGTCGTACAATTTCTTGCTGAACAACTCGCGGCACACAGCCAACACCTTCTCGAACTCCTTGTTTGTATTGTTTGCCATTTTTAGAATCGTTATTTTGCTTTTGGATATTTACGGAACCAACTGCCTATCTTCAGCCTTATGACGCCGAAGAATGCTTCGCTGAAGATTCCACCGCTCATTTTAGATGTTCCAAGCACCCTGTTCACAAAGATGACAGGCACCTCCTTTATCCTGAAACCGCACTTGTGGGTGGTGAATTTCATCTCTATCTGGAAGGCATAGCCCTTGAAGCGGATATTGTCGAGGTCTATTGTCTCGAGCACCTTGCGCCTGTAGCAATTGAAACCGGCTGTGGTATCGTGCACCGGCAGACGGGTTATGAAACGCACATATTTAGAGGCGAAATAGGACATCAGCACACGCCCCATAGGCCAGTTGACCACATTCACTCCCGATACATAGCGGCTGCCCACGGATAGGTCGTAACCATCCTTGGCGCACGCATTGTAGAGCAGGGGGACATCATCGGGGTTATGCGAGAAATCGGCATCCATCTCAAAGATATACTCATAATCCCTCTCCAATGCCCACTTGAAGCCTGTCACGTAGGCTGTTCCGAGACCGAGCTTGCCCGAACGTTCGATGATGTGTACCCTACCGGGGAAACGCTGCATCATCTCCTTTACGATGGTAGCCGTGCCGTCGGGCGAGCCGTCGTCCACTACAAGAACATCGAAACTGTGTTCAAGAGCCATCAGCGTACAAATCATACGCTCGATATTCTCTTTCTCGTTATATGTGGGAATAATTATAACGCTATCACTCATAACCTCTTTTTTAACGCAACACGCAACAAATGCACATTGCAACAACCTACAAAGTTATATGAAATATGGAGAAAATTCAAACTAAAAGTTAAAATAATATTTAAATTATATAATGCTTTAAGGGTATGCCGGGGTTTTTCGTTATTGTTTCATTTTTTATCACTATCTTCGCAACGGTTAAAATATTTTTTTACAGTGAAAAACGAAAAGAAATTATTTATTGAGACATACGGTTGCCAGATGAATGTTGCCGACAGCGAGGTTATAGGCTCTATTCTGAAGGTTGCCGGATACGAGGTGTGCGAGAACATAGACGACGCCGACCTTATACTGCTGAATACCTGCTCGATACGCGACAATGCCGAACAGAAGATATACGGCCGTCTCGACCAGCTGAACGCGGCACGCCGTGGAAAGGAGACGATGATAGGCGTGGTTGGCTGTATGGCCGAGCGCGTCAAGGAAAAACTTATCGAGGACTACAAGGTAAACATCGTTGCCGGCCCCGATACATACCT